>JAFAFD010000327.1 GCA_023423675.1 Pseudomonadota bacterium
CCACACGGGTCCCTACCGGGGGGGCGGGCCCGGCCCCGCCGGCCACGGGGCAGGGCAGGTCAGGCGCGCTTTCGCACCCAGCGCACGCCCTGCGGGGTGTCTTCCAGAACGATGCCCTCGGCGGCCAGCTGGTCGCGGATGGCGTCGGAGCGGGCGAAATCGCGGGCCTGCTTGGCGGCGGCACGCTCGTCGATCAGCGCCTGGATGCGCGCATCGTCGTCGCCTTCGCTGGCCGCGGTGCCGAACCACTGCGCCGGCTCGGCCTGCAGCAGGCCCAGGGCCAGGCCCGCGCCGAGCAGTTCGCCCTTCAGGCGCGCGCGTTCGGCCGGGTCGGTGGCGCGGCGCGCCTCACCGGCGATGCGGGCCACTTCGGCCAGCGCCTGCGGGGTGTTCAGGTCGTCGTCCAGCGTCGCCTCGACGGCCGCCGGGATCGCCGCCGTGGCGGTGACGTCGGCGAGGTCGCGCAGGGTGCCGTACAGGCGGTCCAGGGTGCGCGCGGACTGTTCGATCAGCGCGTCGGACCAGTCCAGCGGCTGCCGGTAGTGGGCCGACAGCAGGGCCAGGCGCAGCGCCTCGGGCGGGTGCTGGCGCACCAGGTCGTGCACGCGCTCGATGTTGCCCAGCGACTTGCTCATCTTGGCGCCGCCGAAGTTGAGCATGCCGTTGTGCATCCAGAAGCGGGCGAAGATCCGGCCGCCATGGGCGCACTCGCTCTGCGCGATCTCGTTCTCGTGGTGCGGGAACTGCAGGTCCACGCCACCGGCGTGGATGTCGATGGTCTCGCCCAGGTGGGCGGCGGCCATCGCCGAGCATTCGATGTGCCACCCCGGGCGGCCACGGCCCCACGGCGATTCCCAGCCGGGCAGGTCGTCGCTGGACGGCTTCCACAGCACGAAATCGCCGGCATCGCGCTTGTACGGGGCCACCTCGACGCGGGCACCGGCCAGCATTTCCTCCGGATCACGGCGCGACAGCTTGCCGTAGCCGTCGAAGCTGGCCACCGCGAACAGCACGTGGCCCTCGGCGGCGTAGGCATGCCCGTTGGCGATGAGCTGCTCGATCATGGTGATGATCTGCGGCATGTGCGCGGTCACCTCCGGCTCGATGTCCGGCGGCACCACGCCCAGCGCGGCCATGTCTTCACGGTAGGCGGCGGCGAACTTGTCGGTGATGGTGCTGATCGGCACGCCCTGCTCACGCGCGGCGTTGTTGATCTTGTCGTCCACGTCGGTGATGTTGCGCGCGTAGCGCAGGCCACCGAAACGGCGCCGCAGCAGGTCGGCCAGCACCCCGAACACCACCGGGCCACGGGCGTTGCCGATGTGCACGTAGTTGTAGACCGTCGGGCCGCACACATACAGGGTCGGACAGGCCGGGTCGATCGGGGTGAACGGTTCGAGCTGGCGAGTCAGGTTGTTGTGCAGGCGCAGGGTCATGGGGCTGTGGCTGGGGGACAAGCCTGTGATTTTAGAACGTGTCGGGCCCCAATGGGGGGATGGCCGACGGCCGCCGGGCGGGACAGGGGGGGGGCCGCCGAGGGGTGGGCAGGAACTGCACGGACGGGTAATGTTCAGCCCCTGCCGGTCGTCACTGCCTACACTATCGCCGTGCCCTTTCTTCCATCGCCAATGAAATCCACCGCGTTGCTGACCCTGGCCTGCCTGTCGGCGGCGCCGGTCGTGGTCCAGGCCCAGGAGGCCGAACCCCGCAACCGCGTGGTGATCGTGGAGAACGTGAAGTTCGACTACGCTCAGGTGCTGAACGTCGAGCCGGTGTTCCAGACCCTGCGCGCGACCCGGACCGAGGAGCACTGCGAGCCGATCTCGACCCGCACCCTGGCCCCGGTCAACGTGACCGGCGAGGAGCCGGTGGAAGACAAGGGCCGGATCGGCCGCTTCTGGGACTCGGTGCGCTCGATGTTCAAGCGCAGCGACGAGGAGGCCGCCCAGGAGGTGGCCGCCGAGAATCCGACCCCGGCCCCGGCCAACAACGGCCCCATGCTGACCCGCGACTGCAAGATCGTGCCGGTCGGACGTGAGTTCCGCCGGCCCATCGCCTATGACGTGGACTACGTCTACAAGGGCACCAAGTACCGCTCGCGGCTGCCGGAAGACCCCGGCAACCGTTTGAAGGTCCGGGTCTCGATCACCCCTTGGGTCGGCCCCGAGCAGGCTGCGGCCAGCACCCCCTGACCTGCGCCGGGCCTGTTCTGCCGGCCGCGTAGGGTCTTGCGCCGACCCCGCCCCCATGCAAAGATAATCGACCATGAAGCTCACCGACTTCCAGCACGACAGCAGCGCCGCCCGCCAGGCCACTGGCATGACGTCGCGTGCCCGTCGACCGGAACCCCACATCCTCGCTGGGTAACCGGAGCTTTCTGCTGTTCGTCCGATGAAAACCCAGCCTCCCGGCTGGGTTTTTTCGTTTCCGCGCTTCAAAAATGCATGTTCCGAAAGCTTCATCTGAAACTTTTTCGTCCCACCCTGTTTCCCTGTTCTCCCTTCCACCGCGTCGAACCACCGGCGCCGCCACGCAAGGAAAGATGATGTCCCCCAAGCACTTCCTGAACACCCAGGACTGGAGCCGCAGCGATCTTGACGCGCTGCTGACCCAGGCCGCGCTGTTCAAGCGCAACAAGCTCGGCGACCAGCTCAAGGGCAAGTCGATCGCGCTGGTGTTCTTCAACCCGTCCATGCGCACCCGCACCAGCTTCGAACTGGGCGCGTTCCAGCTCGGCGCCCACGCGGTGGTGCTGCAGCCGGGCAAGGATGCGTGGCCGATCGAGTTCAACCTCGGCACGGTGATGGACGGCGACACGGAAGAGCACATCGCGGAAGTGGCCAAGGTGCTGGGCCGCTACTGCGACATCATCGCCGTGCGTGCGTTCCCCAAGTTCCAGGACTGGGCGTACGACCGCCAGGACATCGTCCTCAACAGCTTCGCCAGGTACTCGCCGGTGCCGGTCATCAACATGGAGACCATCACCCACCCTTGCCAGGAACTGGCCCACGTGATGGCGCTGCAGGAACACTTCGGCACCCAGGACCTGCGCGGCAAGAAGTACGTGCTGACCTGGACCTACCACCCGAAACCGCTGAACACCGCCGTGGCCAACTCGGCGCTGACCATCGCCACCCGCATGGGCATGGACGTGACCCTGCTGTGCCCGACCGCCGACTACATCCTCGACGACCGCTACATGGGCTGGGCCGAGCAGAACGTCGCCGAGAGCGGCGGTTCGCTGAAGATCAGCCATGACATCGACAGCGCCTACGCCGGTGCCGACGTGGGCTACGCCAAGAGCTGGGGCGCGCTGCCGTTCTTCGGCAACTGGGAGCCGGAAAAGCCGATCCGCGACCAGTTCAAGCACTTCATCGTCGACGAACGCAAGATGGCGCTGACCAACAACGGTGTGTTCAGCCACTGCCTGCCGCTGCGCCGCAACGTCAAGGCCACCGACGGCGTGATGGATTCGCCGCAGTGCATCGCCATCAACGAAGCCGAGAACCGACTGCACGTGCAGAAGGCGATCATGGCGGCGGTTGCCGGGCGCTGATTCAAACAAGGGTAGAGCCGACCGTTGGTCGGCTGCTCCCCCGCGGCGCATTCAACATTCCAGCCGACCAACGGTCGGCTCTACCGAATTCCCATCCCCCAAGTGGACCTGATTCCCATGAGCAACAAAGACGTCGTTCTCGCCTTCTCCGGCGGCCTGGATACCAGCTTCTGCGTGCCCTACCTGCAGGAGCGCGGCTACAACGTGCACACCGTGTTCGCCGATACCGGCGGCGTGGATGATGAAGAGCGCGATTTCATCGAAAAGCGCGCCGCCGAACTGGGCGTGGCCAGCCACCAGACCGTCAACGGTGGCCCGGCCATCTGGGAAGGCTTCGTCAAGCCGTTCGTGTGGGCCGGCGAAGGCTACCAGGGCCAGTACCCGCTGCTGGTGTCCGATCGTTACCTGATCGTCGATGCCGCGCTGAAGCGTGCCGCCGAACTGGGCACCAACATCATCGCCCACGGCTGCACCGGCATGGGCAACGACCAGGTCCGTTTCGACCTGGCCGTGAAGGCCCTGGGTGACTACCAGATCATCGCGCCGATCCGCGAGATCCAGAAGAAGCACACCCAGACCCGCGCCTACGAGCAGAAGTGCCTGGAAGAGCGCGGCTTCGGCGTGCGCGCCAAGCAGCAGGCCTACACCATCAACGAGAACCTGCTGGGCCTGACCATGTCCGGGGGCGAGATCGACCGTTGGGAAGCCCCGGGCGAAGGCGCCCGCGGCTGGTGCGCACCGCGCAGCGAGTGGCCGGAACAGGCGCTGACCGTGACCCTGAAGTTCGTCGAAGGCGAAGCTGTCGAACTGGACGGCAAGGCACTGCCGGGCGACCAGATCCTTGCCCAGCTCAACAAGCTGTTCGCCCCGTACGGCGTCGGCCGTGGCGTCTACACCGGTGACACCGTGATCGGCCTGAAGGGCCGCATCGTGTTCGAGGCCCCGGGCCTGGTCGCGCTGCTGGCCGCGCACCGCGCGCTGGAAGATGCCGTGCTGACCAAGCAGCAGAACCGCTTCAAGCCGGACGTGGCACGCAAGTGGGTGGAGCTGGTGTACGAAGGCTTCTACCACGACCCGCTGAAGACCGACATCGAGGCCTTCCTGAAGTCCTCGCAGGCCAAGGTCAACGGTGAAGTGGTGCTGGAAACCCGTGG
>JAFAFD010000260.1 GCA_023423675.1 Pseudomonadota bacterium
TGTCAACCAAGGTTGACACCTACCGGGGCGAGCTTCTCAGGCGTTGCGGTCCAGCAGCGAGCCCAGCATCTGGTCCTGGCGGCGGATCACCGTGGCGTTGGCGGCGAACCCCACGACTTCGGCCCTGGCCGCCAGCAGGTCGCCCAGCGGCGCCGTCGGGTCCGGATCGGTGGCAGTGACGCTGGTTTCCACCCCGCCCTGCTCCACCGGAGTGCGCTGCAACTGCAGGCGCTGCGCGTCCGGGGTGCCGAGGTTGGCCACGTTGTGCGCGGCTACCTGCACGCCCTGCTGGGCCGCACGCATGCCAGACAGCGCAGTCTCCATCACGTTCATCGGTGGTCTCCGGGCCACCCTGCGCAGCCCCTCGGACCGGTTAACGGCCGCACCTGCGCAATCTTGAGTCCACATCGGGCCGACAGGCTCGAGTGGTAGCATATCCCTCTGATTTCAGCGCCTTTTGCCAATGCTCAGTTTTTTCCGCCGCAAGAAGCCCCAGGACGCCGCCACGCCGGACGCGCCCAAGACCCAGCACTACTCGGCTGACGAGCTGGCGGCGGCGTTCCCGTCCGCTGCCCCGGTCGAAGAAGCCCCGGCCGCGCCGGTCGCCACGCCGGCCAGCGTCGAGGCCGCCACGCCCACGCCCGCCCCTGCGCCTGTCGTAGCGCCCGAGCCGCCGGTCGCTGCTGCGCCGCCTGCCCCGGCCCCGGCCCCGGAACGCGTTATCGCTCCGGAAGACTTCGAAGCCGAGGCCCTGGCTGCAGCCGCCGTGCTTGCACCGCTGGCCCCGGTCACCCCGGCCGAAGCGCCGGCCACGCCTGCGACTGACCTGCCGGTGCTGGTCGATGCCGCCCCGGCCCCGGCCGGCAAGCCCGGCTGGCGAGAGCGCCTGCGCAACAGCGTCATCGCCCGCAGCTTCGGCGGCCTGTTCTCGCGCAATCCCAAGCTCGACGACGATCTGCTGGACGAGCTGGAAACCGCACTGATCACCGCCGACGTCGGCGTGGGCGCCACCACCGACCTGATCGAGGGCCTGCGCAAGCGCATGAAGTCGCGCGAGTTCGTCGATGCCAATGCGCTGCTCGCCGCGCTGCGCAGCGAACTGATCGCGATCCTGCAGCCGGTCGCCAAGCCGCTGGTGATCGACCGCAACGCCAAGCCCTTCGTGGTGCTCACCGTCGGCGTCAACGGCGTCGGCAAGACCACCACCATCGGCAAGCTGGCCAAGCGCTTCAAGGACGAAGGCCACAGCCTGATGCTGGCCGCCGGCGATACCTTCCGCGCCGCCGCCGTGGCCCAGCTGCAGGCCTGGGGCGAGCGCAACGGCGTGGCCGTGGTCGCCCAGGGGCAGAACGCCGACGCCGCTTCGGTGGCCTACGACGCCCTGCAGGCCGGCAAGGCGCGCGGCACCTCGGTGCTGATCGCCGATACCGCCGGTCGCCTGCATACCCAGTCCGGCCTGATGAACGAGCTGGGCAAGATCCGCCGCGTGCTCGGTAAGATCGACGAGACCGCGCCGCACGAAGTGCTGATGGTCATCGACGGCACCACCGGCCAGAACGCGCTCTCGCAGCTGCGCCAGTTCAATGCCGCGGTGAAGGTGACCGGCCTGGTGGTGACCAAGCTGGACGGCACCGCCAAGGGCGGCGTGGTGTTCGCCCTGGCCCGCGAGTTCGGCATTCCGATCCGCTTTGCCGGCATCGGCGAGCGCCCGGAAGACCTGCGCGTGTTCGACCCGGAAGCCTTCGTCGACGCCCTGCTGCCTGAAGCGCTGGGCGCCTGATACGCCGCGCAGCCACGCATGGCGTGGCTCTACCGCAATCCAGTAGAGCCACCCCACGGGTGGCTGCCCTCCCCGGAACACCCATGCCCCGCCAGCCGCACGCCAGCGCCGTACCTGACCACGCAGACGGCTTCGTCGCCCACCTGCTGCACTGGTTCGACGATCACGGACGCCACGACCTGCCCTGGCAGCATCCGCGCAGTCCTTACCGGGTCTGGCTGTCGGAAATCATGCTGCAGCAGACCCAGGTGACCACGGTCATCCCGTATTTCCAGCGGTTCCTGCAGCAATTTCCGACTCTGCCCGACCTGGCCGCCGCCAGCAACGACGCGGTGATGGCGCAGTGGGCCGGACTCGGTTACTACGCCCGCGCACGCAACCTGCACGCCGCAGCCAAGCGCTGCGTGGAGCTGCACGACGGCGACCTGCCGCGCGATTTCGATGCCCTGCACGCGCTGCCAGGCATCGGCCGCAGCACTGCGGGGGCGATCCTCAGCCAGGCCTGGAACGACCCGTTCGCGATCCTCGATGGCAACGTCAAGCGCGTGCTCAGCCGCTATCACGGCATCGAGGGTTTCCCCGGCCTGCCAGCCATCGAGAAGCAGCTGTGGTCGCTGGCAGAAGCGCATGTAGCGCAGGTACCGGCCGGTCGCATGGCCGATTACACCCAGGCGCAGATGGATCTGGGCGCGACCGTGTGCAGCCGTGCCAAGCCGGCCTGCGTGATCTGCCCGATGCAGGAAGACTGCGTGGCACGCCGCGAAGGCCGCACCGCCGACCTGCCCACGCCGAAACCCGGCAAGAACCTGCCCGAGCGCGAGGCCGTGGCCCTGCTGCTGCGCGACGCCCAGCAGCGCGTGCTGCTGCAGAAGCGCCCGGACACCGGCATCTGGGCGCAGCTGTGGACGCTGCCGCAGGCCGATGCTGGCAGCGACCTGCAGGACTGGTTCGACGCCCATGTCGACGGCTCGCTGGAAGAGGCCGAGGAACTGCCGGTGCTGCAGCACACGTTCAGCCACTATCGGCTGCATCTGCAGGTATTGTCGCGGCAGGTGCGCGGCCTGCGCGTGGAGGAACCCGCGCTGCGCTGGGTTGCCGCTGACGAACTCCCGGCGCTGGGTCTGCCCGCGCCGATCCGCAAGCTGCTGGACGGCACGCCGGTGAAGGCGCCGAAACGCAGAGCCACCAAACCCCGCAACCACGAGTGAGTGCCATGCCCCGAACCGTCTTCTGCCAGTACGAACAACGCGATGCCGAGGGCCTGGACTTCGTGCCCTACCCCGGCGACCTGGGCCAGCGCGTGTTCGACCACGTCGGCAAGCAGGCCTGGGCGGCCTGGCTGGCGCACCAGACCATGCTGATCAACGAAAACCGCCTGTCGCCGCGCAAGCCGGAGCACCGCGCGATGCTGGAAGCGGAGCTGGTCAAGTTCCTGTTCGAGAAAGACGCCGAAAAGCCGGCCGGCTTCACCCCCGAAGCCTGAGCCG
>JAFAFD010000413.1 GCA_023423675.1 Pseudomonadota bacterium
GTGCACGCGGTAACCGGCGGCGTCGGCCACCAGCAGGCTGCCGTCATCCTCCACGGCCAAGCCGCTGGGGCGGGCCAGGCGCGGCAACCGGTCGTTGCCGAGCAGCGCGATCTGGTGGCCCTGCGGGGTTACCTGCACGATGCGCCCGCCGAAGTCGCCCACGTACAGCACGCCGTCGTGGGTCGTGGCCAGCGACAGCGGCCCATTGATGACGCCATCGTTGCCGACCACGGTGCTCACCGTGCCATCGGCACCGACGCGGCGCACCGCGTTGTTGAAGAAGTCGGCCACCAGTAGTGCACCGTGCGCATCGAAGGCCAGTGCCACCGGTGTATCGAAGCGGGCCTCGCCACCCACTGCATCGGCGAAGCCGGGGCGATCGCCACCGGCCAGGGTGCGCACATTGCCATCGGTACCGATCACCCGGATGCGGTCGTTCCAGGTATCGGCCACGAACACCTGGCCCTGCGCGTCCACGGCAATGCCCATCGGGCCATCGAAGCGCGCCTGCGCGGCCGGGCCATCGGCAAAACCCTGCGTGCCACCGGCCACGGTGGTCACCTGGCCATCGGTGCCGATGCGGCGGATCGCGTGGTTGCCGGTGTCGGCCACGTACAGGTTGCCCTGCGCGTCGGCGGCGATGCCCGACGGCGTATTGAAGCGCGCCTGCAGGCCCGGACCATCGGCCAGGCCTTCGCCCTGCCCGGCCACCGTTTCAACGCGTCCATCGGGAAGCCGGCGGCGGATGCGGTTGTTGTCGCCGGCATCGGTGAAATACACGCTACCATCGGCGGTGCGCAGCAGCGCATAGGGTTCGGCGAAGCGCGCCTGGGCCGAGGCGCCGTCGCGGTCGCCAGGGTGGCCATCGCCGGCCAGCGGCTCGATCTGCGCGGTCCAGGCCAGCGGCGTGGGCTGCGGGCCAACGGGCGCGGACGGTGCCGTGGGCGCGTCATTCCACCAGGTGGCCGCAAGCGCGGCCGCCGTCACCATCACTACGCCACCCGCTGCCATCCATTGCCGCCGTGCCATCGCTCGCGTTCGCCCTGCCCTGAAAGAGGCCACGACGATAGACGCTGGCTGCAACGGCGTCGAGCACGGCGCTTGTGCTCGCCCTGCAATCGGGCTTCAATCGGCGCATTCCATGGAATGGGTTGCCTGCATGCCGGTTCGTGTGTCCGCCTCGTTTCCCCGTATCCTGCTGCTCACGGTGTCACTGTCATTCGCACCGCTGCTGGGGGCCGCGAATCTTCCGCCACAGAAGCTGGCCAGCGCGATGTCCGAAGCCACCCCGTCCGAGCAGTTGGCAATGGGCTGGACTGCCGCCCGGCAGGGTGATTACACGCGTGCCCGTGCACTGCTCGCACGCCTGCGGGCCGACCCGCAGCTGGCGCGCAGCGGCAATGAGGTGCAGGCCAATGCCTACGAACTGGAGGCATGGCTGACCCTGGAGGCCAAGCGCACCGATGAGGCACTGGCCCTACTGCGCAAGGCGCAGGCACTCACGCCTGATCGAACTTACCCGCGCGACACACGATCGCCGTTCTACGCGACCGCCGGCCGCCCTGCCGACGCGGCACGTGCCCTGTGCGAGGCCCTGGCGTGGAACGGTGACGATGCCAGCGCACGCTTCGAGCCCGTGCTGATCAACCATCTGGCACAGGCCCTGCGGGATGACAATGCAGCGCTTCAGCCGCTGCTGCAGGCGCTGTTCGATACGCAGTGGACCGATGAGGGCCAGGATCCCCAGTACCGCTGGCAACGGCTGGCCGAAATGCAGGCCGACGCAGGCCAGACTGAGGCCCTGCAGCGCACGGTCGCGCGCATCGATCAGCCGATGCCACTGCTGCACCTGGGCATTGACCGCCGCTTCGATGCCGCGATGGCGGCCCGCGCCACACCGCTCTCTGCCGAGGCGGCACTGCCCGCCTACGTGGCCCTGCTGCGCGGCAACGTGCAGGCACATCCCAACCAGCTGCCCCACGTCACTGCGTTGCTGACCGCCCTGCTGCTGGCCGGCGACAACGCGGGCGTGCTCGACGCCAGCGCACCGTTCGCCGACGCCACGCCCGCCTCCCATGCGCACGACGATGAGGCCCTGATGAAAATGGCCTGGCTGCTCAACCTGCGTGCCGAGGCGCAGCGCCGGCTGGGCCAGACCGACGCGGCGGTCGCCACGCTGCGCCACGCCATGTCCTTCGGCCCAGGTGGCCATGCCGCCGTGGGCCAGCAGTTGAACCTGGCCCTCTGGCTGGCCGATGACCGGCAACCGGCTCAGGCGCTTGCCTTGATCGAAGAGCTGCACGCCATCAGCGACTACGGAAGGAGCGTGGCCGACCTGGTCCGGGTGGTCGCCTACCAGCAGCTGGGGGACGCGGCGGCCGTGGCGCGCGCGACCGCCGCCATTGCCGGTCGCAAGGGCAACGATCGCGACCCTTACCTGCATGCGCTGCTGGCCCAGGGCCGCCAGGACGATGCCGCGGCAGAAATCATCCGACGTCTGCGCAGTGTGGATACCCGGCAGAACATGCTGCACGACGCGCAGCAGTACGGTGACATTCCGAGATGGCCACTGGCCGCCGAACGTGAGGTGCTCCTGCAGCTGGTGCTGCAGCGCGCCGACGTACGCGATGCCATCGCCGCCGTCGGCACGCGCGGGCAGCATGCGCTCTACCCCTTCGAGTAAGCGCTACTTCGCCGGTACTTCGCTGCGGATGCCCATCGCCTCGCGGTAGCGCGTGTAGAGCGCCATCACCTTGTCCACGTAAGCCAGGGTTTCGGCATACGGCGGCACGCCCTTGTAGCGGGTGACCGCGCCGATGCCGGCGTTGTAGGCGGCCGCTGACAGCGCGCGGTCGCCGTTGTAGCGGCGCAGCAGTGCACGCATGTAGCGGGCGCCGCCGTCGATGGATTGCTGCGGCGAGAACGGATCGCGCACGCCGTATTCCAGTGCGGTCTCGGGCATCAGCTGCATCACGCCCTGCGCGCCCTTGCTGGAGACCGCCAGCGCATCGAAGTTGCTTTCGGCATGGGCGATCGCGCGCAGCCAGGCGTCGTCGACGCCGGTGGCCTTGGCGGCGGCCTTGAACTGCTTGGCGTGCTGGGCCAGCTGCGGCTTGCCGACCCTGCCCAGGCCCTCGTGGGCGGGCTCAGCGGGCGGGGTGGCGACGGTGAATTTCAGGAAAACCCGAGAACCCGGCAGGTTGCGGGTGGAATAGACGAGCACGCCGTCCTGCTCGCGTTCGTACAGCACGCCGCTGAAGACGCCCATGTTGCCCCACAGGTTGGGGGCCTGCATGGCATTGTCGTCGATCTCTTTAGGCGTACAGCGCGAGCCGGGCTCCGGCGCGGTGGCGAGGCTGACCGTGTTGCCCTGCACGCAGCGGTAGACCGTGCGGGCGCTGGCCACGCCCGGCAGAAGCAACAGCGCAACGAGGGCGAGGCGGAGGATCATGGCGGCCGGATGATCCGGCCGCGCCCGCTAAATCCGGGTGAATCCCGGTTGAGGGGGGCGGGGGGGGGGGGGCGTGTGG
>JAFAFD010000472.1 GCA_023423675.1 Pseudomonadota bacterium
GGCCCCGCCGGGGGGCCGCGCCCCCCCGCTACCCCTCAGAAGCGGCCTTCCTGGAAATCGACGAAGGCCTGCATCAGTTCCTGCCGGGTGTTCATCACGAACGGACCATGGCGCATCACCGGCTCGCGCAGCGGTCGACCCGCCACCAGGATCAACCGTGCGCCTTCGCGCCCGGCCGACAGGTACAGCTGTTCGCCGCCGCCCAGCACCGCCAGCTCCTGGCGCGCCACGTCACGTGCGGCATCCTGCTCACCCACCGTCACCCCGCCCTCGAACACGTAGGCAAAGGCGTTGTGCCCTTCCGGCAGCGTGTAGGTCCAGGCGCGGTCGGCATCGAGGCTGATGTCGAGGTACACCGGATCGGTGGCCGGCTGGGCGATCGGGCCGGCCGTGCCATCGACGGTACCGGCGATCACCTTCACCTGCACGCCCTCGGCCGGCTGCACCACCGGAATGCGCTCGGGCGCGAACTCCTGGTACTTGGGGTCGGTCATCTTGTCGCGCGCCGGCAGGTTCACCCACAGCTGGAAACCGCGCATCTGCCCGCTTTCCTGCTCCGGCATTTCCGAATGGACCAGGCCGCGGCCAGCGGTCATCCACTGCACGCTGCCCGGGGTCAGCAGGCCTTCGTTGCCGTGGTTGTCGCGATGGCGCATGCGCCCGTCCAGCATGTAGGTGACGGTCTCGAAGCCACGGTGCGGGTGCTCCGGGAAGCCGGCGATGTAGTCCTCGGCACGGTCGGTACCGAATTCGTCCAGCAGCAGGAACGGATCGAGGTCGGGCAGCGACGGGCCGCCGATGACACGGGTCAGCCGCACGCCGGCACCGTCGGAGGTGGGCATGCCACGGATGGTGCGCTGCACGCGGACCGGTTCGGGAAGGCTCATGGCGACTCCTGTTGGATGGATGCCAGTGAAGATGGACGCCGCACGCCGCAAGGCCAATGGGCGGCGCCGCAACCGATTGTTCCATCGCTGGTGTTCGCCGCGCGTCATGTCCGCCGCGCGGCGGCGCCTGCGTTGTGTTCGACCAAAGTACTACCGCAGAAAGGTTCCGTACCGATTGACCGTGCACAGGTCACGCGGGACCCTTTGAACATCTTTCCGGGAGAGAGCACCTCATGAAAGGGTTTTCCAAGATAGGCTGGGCGGCCCTCGCCCTGCTCGGCGCATTCTGTCTGGGCACCGTGGCCCTGCGCCGCGGCGAGCACATCAACGCATTGTGGATCGTGGTCGCTGCGGTATCGCTGTACCTGGTGGCCTACCGCTTCTACAGCCTTTTCATCGCCGACAAGGTGATGCAGCTCGATCCGACCCGGGCCACCCCGGCGGTGATCAACAACGATGGCCTGGACTACGTCCCGACCAACAAGCACGTGCTGTTCGGCCACCACTTCGCCGCCATCGCCGGTGCAGGCCCGCTGGTCGGCCCGGTGCTGGCCGCGCAGATGGGCTACCTGCCCGGCCTGCTGTGGCTGGTGGTGGGCGTGGTACTGGCCGGCGCGGTGCAGGACTTCGTGGTCCTGTTCCTGTCCAGCCGCCGCAACGGCCGTTCGCTGGGTGACCTGGTGCGAGAGGAAATGGGCCAGGTGCCCGGCACCATCGCCCTGTTCGGCGCCTTCCTGATCATGATCATCATCCTGGCGGTGCTGGCGATGGTGGTGGTCAAGGCGCTGGCCGAAAGCCCCTGGGGCATGTTCACGGTGATCGCGACGATGCCCATCGCGATCCTGATGGGCGTGTACATGCGCTACATCCGCCCCGGCAAGATCGGTGAGATTTCGGTGGTCGGCCTGATCCTGCTGCTGGCCGCGATCTGGTTCGGCGGCAAGGTGGCGGCAGACCCGACCTGGGGCCCGGCGTTCACCTTCACCGGCACCCAGATCACCTGGATGCTGATCGGTTACGGTTTCGTCGCCTCGGTGCTGCCGGTGTGGCTGCTGCTGGCCCCGCGCGACTACCTGTCGACCTTCCTGAAGATCGGCACGATCATCGCCCTGGCCATCGGCATCCTGGTGGTCATGCCGGAACTGAAGATGCCGGCGCTGACCCAGTTCGCCGCCAGCGGCGACGGCCCGGTGTGGAAGGGCGGCATGTTCCCGTTCCTGTTCATCACCATCGCCTGCGGCGCGGTGTCCGGCTTCCATGCCCTGATCTCCTCGGGCACCACGCCCAAGCTGCTCGCCAATGAATCGCACATGCGCTACATCGGCTACGGCGGCATGCTGATGGAATCGTTCGTGGCAGTGATGGCGCTGGTGGCCGCCTCGATCATCGATCCGGGCATCTACTTCGCGATGAACAGCCCGGCGGCGGTGATCGGTGCCGATGCGGCCTCGGCGGCGCACTTCATCACCAACACCTGGGGCTTCACCATCAGCCCGGAACAGCTGACCGCCACGGCGGCGGCCATCGGTGAACCGACGATCCTGCACCGCGCCGGTGGCGCACCGACGCTGGCGGTGGGTATCGCGCAGATCCTGCACGAAGCGATCCCGAGCAGCAGCGACGCGATGATGGCCTTCTGGTACCACTTCGCGATCCTGTTCGAAGCGCTGTTCATCCTGACCGCGGTCGATGCCGGTACCCGTGCCGGTCGCTTCATGCTGCAGGACCTGCTGGGCAACTTCATCCCGGCGCTGAAGAAGACCGAGTCGTGGACGGCCAACATCATCGGCACTGCCGGCTGCGTGGCGCTGTGGGGTTACCTGCTGTACACCGGCGTGGTCGATCCGTTCGGCGGCATCCAGACGCTGTGGCCGCTGTTCGGCATCTCCAACCAGATGCTGGCCGGTATCGCGCTGATGCTGGGCACGGTGGTGCTGTTCAAGATGAAGCGTGACCGCTACGCGTGGGTGACTGCGGTTCCGGCCGTGTGGCTGCTGATCTGCACCACCTACGCTGGCTTCATCAAGATCTTCGACAGCAACCCGGCGCAGGGCTTCCTGGCCCAGGCGCACAAGTACCAGGCGGCAATCGCCAGCGACACGATCACCGCGCCGGCCAAGTCGGTGGCGCAGATGCAGCAGATCGTGGTCAATGCCTACGTCAACACCAGCCTGACCGCGCTGTTCCTGCTGGTGGTGGGTGCCGTGCTGGTGTACTCGATCAAGACCATCCTGGCGGCCCGCCGCAATCCGCAGCGCAGCGACCGCGAGACCCCGTACGTGGCGCTGAAGCCGCACGAAATGGTGGATCTGTAATGAGCACGCAACTGGTTCCCGTCGGCCAGTACCAGACGCACCGCCGCATCTGGCGGCGTCTGGTGCAGACCGCACGGCTGTGCTGTGGGATTCCTGATTACGACAACTACGTCCGGCACATGCTGGAGAAGCATCCGGATCAGGAACCGATGGACTACAAGACGTTCTTCCGCGAGAGGCAGGAAGCGCGCTACGGCGGTCGCAACGGCGGTCGCTGCTGCTGAGGTGTTTGGGTGGGTGCCGGGCTTGCAG
>JAFAFD010000482.1 GCA_023423675.1 Pseudomonadota bacterium
CGTCATCGCTGGTACCTTCGGCGACCTGCGGGTGATCAACCTGTACGTGGTCAACGGTCAGGACGTCGGCACCGACAAGTACGAGTACAAGCTGCGCTGGCTGGAAGCGGTGCATGCCTGGATCGCGCAGGAACTGCAGCGCCATCCGAAGCTGATCTTGATGGGCGACTTCAACATCGCCCCGGATGCACGCGATGTGCACGACCCCGAGGTCTGGAACGAGAACCACATCCTCACTTCCACCGCCGAGCGCGGCGCGCTGCAGAAGCTTCTGCAGCTGGGCCTGCACGATGGCTACCGCCTGCACAATGACGAGGCGGGCACCTTCAGCTGGTGGGATTATCGTGCTGCAGGCTTCCGGCGCAATCTGGGCCTGCGCATCGACCTGACTCTCGTGTCAGATGCGCTGAAGGCCAGCGCGGTGGCCTCGGGAATCGACCGCGAGCCGCGGACCTGGGAACGCCCCAGCGACCATGCGCCGGCGTGGGTCGAGATCGGTTGAACGAAGAAGGCCCGGCGACTGCCGGGCCTCCTGGAACAGGTGCCGGCCAGCGGCCGGCACGACCGCTGTTTCACCGTATGCTCTTGCGGGTGAACAGGTTGACGATGGCCAGCAGGATCACCGCGCCGATCAGCGAGAACAGGAACGTGCGCAGGGTGATGGCATCGTTGATGCCGCCGCCGAACAGGAAGCCGGCAATCAGCGCGCCGACGATGCCCACCACGACGTTGAGGATGATGCCCTGCTGGGCGTCGCGACGCATGATGATGCTGGCCAGCCAGCCCACGATGCCGCCAACGATCAGCCAGATGATGATGCCCATGAACGTGACCTCTGGAAGGGGAAGGGACGGGGACCAGTTGACCCGCAGTGCCGTGAAACCGTCGTGCAATCCCGTGACGGGCGCGTGCGGATGAGCCTGCCAGCCACCCTCGACGGCCCCTGGCGCTTCGGCCCGGTGACGGTCTGGCGCTGCCCGCATGTGCCCGGCCAGCGCGGTGAGCCGCAGGCCCGGCAGGTGCTGGCGCAGGCGCTGGGCGGCGAACCCGATGCCCTGCCGCTGGTGCGCGACGACAAGGGCCGGCCGGAGCTGGCCGGCGCGCTGGCCCACTACGGCACCGGCTGGAGCCACAGCGGCGAGGTGCTGCTGGTGGCGCTGGGCGAGGGCGTGCGGCTGGGCGTGGACCTGGAACTGCTGCGCCCACGCCCGCGGCTGCTGGAAATCATCCAGCGCTTCTTCCACCCCGACGAGGTGGCGTGGCTGCAAGGGCTGGCCGCCGACGAGCGCGAACACTGGTTCTTCCGCGTGTGGTGCGCCAAGGAAGCGCTGCTCAAGGCGCACGGCCAGGGCATCTCCTTCGGCCTGCACCGCCTGCAGCTGGCGCCCGGCGCCGATGGTGCCCTGCACCTGCGCTGGTGCGACGCCGAACTGGGCCAGGCCGAGCGCTGGCACCTGCACGAATGGCAGGCCAGCGGCCAGTTCCGCGCGGCATTGGCCTGGTATCCGCATTGAAGCGGCGAACCGGCGGGCAAAACCGGCGATAATGACGGCATGAGCGAACACGATCTTCCCGCCGGCGTGGTCTCCACGCTGGAACAGGGCCTGGCCAGCATGGGCCTGGCGGCCGCATTGGCGCCGCCGCTGCTGCGCTATCTGGCGCTGCTGCACCGCTGGAACGGCACCTACAACCTCACCGCCATCCGCGATCCGCAGGAAATGGTCACCCGCCACCTGCTCGATTCGCTGGCGATGCAGCCGTTCGTGGCCGATGGCAGCCTGGCCGATCTCGGTACCGGCCCCGGGCTGCCGGGCATCCCGCTGGCCATCGCCTGCGCGGGCCTGCAGGTCACCCTGGTGGAGAGCAACGGCAAGAAGGCGCGCTTCATGCGCGAAGCCGTGCGCCAGCTGGGCCTGACCAATGCACGCGTGGCCGAATCGCGCGCCGAGGCGCTGGACGAGGCCGGCCGCTACGACCAGCTGACCGCGCGCGCGATGGACACCCTGGCCGGCATCGTCCGCGTCGGTGGCCACCTGCTGCGCCCCGGTGGCGTGCTGCTGGCCATGAAGGGCGTCTACCCGCATGACGAGATCGCGGCGCTGCCGGCAGGCTGGCAGGTGCGCGAGGTGACCCCGCTGAGCGTGCCCGGCCTGGCCGGCGAACGCCATCTGGTCACTGTTACAGGCCCCTGAACCCCGCCGCCAGCCCTTTGCGAAACAACGGGTTGGCGATCCATGATTTCCGCACGGGGCCGGTTGTACGCATAATGACCGGTCCCAGCACACGTCGACGAGGCACACCCGCATGGCCCGCATCATCGCCATCGCCAACCAGAAGGGTGGCGTCGGCAAGACCACGACCGCCGTCAACCTGGCCGCTTCCCTGGCCAACGCACCCAAGCGCGTGCTGTTGGTCGACCTGGATTCACAGGGCAACGCGACCATGGGCAGTGGCGTGGACAAGCGCGAGCTGGTCTCCTCCACCTACGATCTTCTGCTGGGCGAAGCCAAGGCAGCGGACGTGCGCGTGGCCACCGCCGAGGGCTACGACCTGCTGCCGGGCAACATCGACCTGACCGCCGCCGAGATCCAGCTGATGGCGCAGGAAGAACGCGAGCAGCGCCTGAAGCGCGCGCTGGCGCCGATCCGCGACGAGTACGACTACATCCTGATCGACTGCCCGCCGGCGCTGTCGCTGCTGACGCTCAACGCGCTGGCCGCCGCCGATTCGGTGCTGGTGCCCATGCAGTGCGAGTACTACGCGCTGGAAGGCCTGAGCGCGCTGGTGGAAACCATCGAAGCGCTGCGCACCAACCTCAACCCGGTGCTGGAGATCGAAGGCGTGCTGCGCACCATGTTCGACGTGCGCAACAACCTTGCCAACGCGGTGTCGGCCGAACTGACCGAGCACTTCGGTGACCGCGTGTTCCGCACCATCGTGCCGCGCAACGTGCGCCTGGCCGAGGCCCCCAGCCACGGCCAGAGCATCGTCGGCTACGACCGCGCCTCGCGCGGTGGCGTGGCCTACCTGGGCCTGGCCGGCGAGATCATCCGCCGCAACAACGAACGCAACAAGGCCGCCAAGGCCGTGGAGACCGCCTGATGACCAGCAAGCCTGCAGCCAAGAAGCGAGGCCTCGGCCGCGGACTGGACGCCCTGCTGGGCCCCAAGGGCGCAGCCAGCCAGGTGCAGGCCACCACTGCGGTCATCGAGCCCCTGCCGGGTGAAGTGCTGCGCAAGCTGGCCGTGGGCCAGCTGCAGCCGGGCAAGTACCAGCCGCGCCGCGAGATGGACGAAGGCAAGCTCTCCGAGCTGGCCGATTCGATCAAGTCGCAGGGCGTGATCCAGCCGATCCTGGTGCGCCAGCTGCCGGCGGGCAACTACGAAATCGTCGCCGGTGAGCGCCGCTGGCGTGCATCGCAGCTGGCCGGGCTGGACGAAGTGCCGGTGGTGGTGCGCGAGCTGGAAGACCGCACCGTCATCGCGATGGCGCTGATCGAGAACATCCAGCGCGAAGACCTCAACCCGCTGGAAGAAGCCGAAGCGCTGCAGCGCCTCATCAGCGAGTTCACCCTGACCCATGCTGAGGCTGCCGAAGCCGTCGGCCGCTCGCGCGCGGCGGTGTCCAACCTGCTGCGCCTGCTGGAGCTGCCGGTGGCCATCCGCCTGCTGCTGGAAACCCGCCGCCTGGAAATGGGCCACGCCCGCGCGCTGCTGACCCTGGCCCCGGAACTGGCCGGCAAGCTGGCCCAGGAAGCGGCGGATGAAGGCTGGTCGGTGCGCGAAGTCGAGCGCCGTGCGCAGGCCTTCGCCGCCGGCAAGGTGCCGAGCAACCGTCCGGTGGCCACGCCGAAGGTGCAGCAGGCCGACATCGCTTCGCTGGAAACCGAACTGTCCGAATCGCTGGGCACCAAGGTGGCCATCAACCACGGCCGCGGCGGCAAGGGCAAGCTGATCATCCATTACACCGATCTGGACACGCTGGACGGCGTGCTGGAAAAGCTGCGCACCCGCCAGGGTTGAGCGCGGCAAGCCAGGAAGCCCAGGGCGCGCACGGTTGCAGGGAGCAGCAGATGAGCGACGACTTCGAGGATTTCAGTCCCGGCGGAAGCCGGATGCATCTGCACCGCCGTGAAAAGGACTACGCGCCTGCGCAGGGCATGCCGCACACGGCGCAGATCCTTGCCCACATCGAGCGCCATCTGGGCCCCTCTCCAGGGGCATTCCATGAAGTCCTCTCCGACATGGTCCACGTGCTGGTACACGTGGTTCCGCCCACGGTCGAGAGACCGTGGCTGCAGTTGGTCACCTCCGGCATGAGCGATCTGCCGATGAACCTGCCGCCGGGTGTGGACGTTCCGCACTTCGCCGAACTGATGCTGACCCTGCCGCCGGATTGGCCGATGAGCCAGCAGGCGCTGCAGGATGAGCGCGTCTATTGGCCGATCCGCCTGTTGAAGATGCTGGCTCGACTTCCGCACCAGTACGACACCTGGCTGGCGCTAGGCCATACCATCCCGCATGGCAATCCCGCCGAGCCCTACGCCGATGATGTCGCCTTCGATGGCGCGATGATCGTGTATCCAGAGACGGTCCCTGAAGCATTTGCCGAACTGGTCGATGACGATGGGCGGACCATAGCCTTCCGCGCGGTCATGCCGCTGTACCCGGAAGAGATGGACCTGAAGCTGCAGAAGGGGGCCGATGCGTTGCTGGAGCTCTTCGAAGGCAAAGGCATACGGGACCTCGTCGAGCCAGATCGTTTCAACGTAGCCAGACTCGGGCTGGGACTCTCCTGAGTTCCGCTCCCAACCTCCACCCTGCATTCCGTACAGAGTTCCTGCCATGACCATCCTGCTCACCGGCGCTGCCGGCTTCATCGGTGCCTACACCGCCCGCGCGCTGCTGGAGGCCGGCCAGGCCGTGGTCGGACTGGACAACTTCAACGATTACTACGACCCGCAGATCAAGCGCGATCGCGTGGCCGCGCTGTGCCCGGGCCTGGACCTGCGCACCCTGGACCTGACCGACCAGCAGGGCCTGGCTGCGCTGTTCGATGAGGTGCAGCCCACCGCAGTGATCCACCTGGCCGCGCAGGCCGGCGTGCGTTACTCGCTGGAAAACCCGCACGCCTACGTCGACAGCAACCTGACCGGCTTCGTCAACATGCTCGAGCTGTGCCGCCACCGTGGCGTGCAGCACCTGGTGTATGCGTCCAGCAGCTCGGTCTATGGCGATTCGGCCACGCCGCCGTTTTCCGAAGACCAGCGCGTGGACCAGCCGCGCTCGCTGTACGCGGCCACCAAGGCCGCCAACGAGCTGATGGCCTACACCTATGCGCAGCTGTACGGCCTGCATGCCACCGGCCTGCGCTTCTTCACCGTGTACGGCCCGTGGGGCCGGCCGGACATGGCGCCGCTGCTGTTCTCGCGCGCGGTGCTGGCCGGGCGGCCGATCGATGTGTTCAACGAAGGGCGCATGCAGCGCGATTTCACACATGTTTCCGACATCGTATCGGGCATCCTCGGCGCCCTCGCGAACCCCAGCACCGACGCGGTGCCGCACCGGGTGTTCAACCTCGGCAACCATACGCCGGTCGAGCTGGAACGCTTCATCAGCGTGATCGAGCAGGCCGCCGGCCGCCCCGCGCAGAAGGTCTACAAGCCGATGCAGCCGGGTGACATGGTCCGCACGATGGCCGACACCCGGCGCGCCCATGACGCCTTCGGCTTCGATGCGGTCACCCCGATCGAACAGGGCCTGCCGCCGGTGGTGGCGTGGTGCCGCGACTATTTTGGCGATCGCGCCTGAGGACGGACCCTCACGCAGCCGGATTCATCTTCGGATAACCTCGGCTTCGGAGAATGCGCGGTCTTTGTATCCCTGCTGGCCGAGTGACCCATGAGCCAACCCGAGCTTTCCGTTGTCGTCCCGGTGTTCAACGAACGCGACAATGTCGCGCCCCTGGTCGGTGAGATCGTTGCCGCGCTGCGCGGCCATCTGCCGTTCGAGATCGTCTACGTGGACGACAACTCGCGCGATGACAGCCTGGCCGTGCTGCAGGGCCTGAAGGCCAGCATCCCGGAACTGCGCGTGCTGCACCATGTCAGCCAGAGCGGGCAGAGCACCGCCGTCCGCACCGGCGTGCGAAATGCGCGCGCGCCGTGGATCGCCACCCTCGATGGCGACGGCCAGAACGACCCAGCCGATATTCCGAAACTACTGGCTGCGCGGCAGAGCGCTGATGCGCAGGTGAAGCTGTTCGCCGGCTGGCGCGTCAACCGCCAGGACAGTGGCAGCAAGCGCTGGGCCAGCAAGTGGGCCAACGCCATCCGCGCGCGCATGCTGCGCGACGATACCCCCGATACCGGCTGCGGCATCAAGCTGTTCGAGCGCGAGGCCTTCCTCGACCTGCCGTACTTCGACCACATGCACCGCTACCTGCCGGCGCTGATGC
>JAFAFD010000002.1 GCA_023423675.1 Pseudomonadota bacterium
CCGCCATGGCAGCGCCCCCCTCCGCCCGGCCTCACAACCCGAACTGCTGGCTGAACACCCGGCACCGTATCCACCCTTCACCGGAGGTCGGCGCGGCCTGCCATGCAGCAATACCCCGCTCCGGCGGGGCCTTTTTACTGGGCAGTGCCGGACCCGGCCGCCACCCGGCGTCGCGCCCCCCCTTCACGGCAAGTTGACGGCCAGCCGCCTCTCGTTCATCTTCGGCTCATTATTCGTACTGCTGCCAAGGATGCCAACATGCAACGCCCTCGCTCCACCCCCGCCTTCCGGCTCGCTGCAACCGTGGCCGGACTCTGCCTCGGAGTGTTCCACGCTTCCGCCACCCCGCTGCCGGCGGAAGACTTCGCCAAGATCCCGGCCCTGCAATCGGTCACGATGAGCCCGGATGGCAAGCAGCTGGTCGCCATCATCGCAGCCCCCGGCAGCGACAATGGCGATACCGCGCTGGCCAACTGGAACCTGGACAAGCTGGACAGCGGCCCGGTGGCGATCACGCCGTCCGGCGACCGCATGAAGTTCATCGCCGCCAGCGCACTGAAGGCCGGGCGCAGCCTCGTGATCAGCCGGCAGGAACTCACTGCCCAGTTGGCCGGTTGCGGTGAGGGCAACACCATCGGCACGACCAAGACGTTCCTGTCCAAGGCGTACCTGACCGACAGCACCCAGACAAAGTTCGACGAAGCCTTTGCCGACAACTCGCGCAAGCTTGGCATCAGCGAACAGACCCAGCGCTGCCTGGAGATTGCCGGCACGGCCTCGCTCGTGCATTCGCTGCCGCTGGATCCGGACAAGGTCATCATCTCGCAGATCAACCAGTCCAACTTCTCGGCCAGCTACTACCTGTTCAACCTGAAAACCGGCCAGACCGAGCTGCTGTTCCGGGGCGACGCGCGCTCCACCCCGGGCCTGTTCCACCCGCGCAATGGCGAGCTGCTGACCCGCACCCAGATCGAGCCGGCCGGCACCAGCGAGTACGAGCAGCAGATCTTCATCAAGAACAAGGCCAGCGGCAAGTTCGAAAAGCACGACACGCTGACGACCCGGCTCAGTGAGCGCTACACGATGGATGTGGCCGGCATCGACGATGAGACCGGCAAGCTCTACATCCTCACCGACAAGTTCTCCGAGCAGGTACAGGCCCGTCTTTACGACCCGGCGACCCGCACCTTCGACAACGAACCGCTGGCGGCACATCCGGACTATTCCATCGGCGGCCTGATCCTGGGCACCAAGCCCAGTAATTTCAACCAGGTCCTGGGTTTCTACGTGGATGGGCCGCGGCGCGAGGCAGTGTTCGTCGACCCGCAGATGAAGTCGCTTCAGGATGGGCTGAAGAAGGCCTACCCAGGCAAGTACATCACCATCTCCGGCTACAACGACGACCTCTCGCGCGTTCTGTTCACGACCAACAGCGCCGACTCTCCCACGACCTATTACATCCTCAGCGATCGCTCCAAGGTCACCACCCTGGGCAGCGAACGGCCCTGGATCGATGGCAAGCAGATCGGCGAACAGCGCTGGATCACCTATACCGCACGCGATGGCCGCAGGATTCCAGCCCTGCTTGACCTCCCGGCGGGCTGGAAGGACGGTGACCCGGTCCTGCCTGCCCTGGTCCACCCGCACGGCGGCCCGTGGGCACGCGACTACGCGGGCTGGGATGTTTCCGGCTGGGTACCCTACTTCACGTCGCGCGGCTATGCGGTCATTCGCCCACAGTACCGCGGCACCTCCGGCCTGGGCCGCAGCCTTTGGCTCGCCGGCGACAAGCAGTGGGGCCTGGCCATGCAGGACGACAATGACGACGCCGCCGCGTGGCTGGTGCAGCAGGGCATAGCCGCCAAGGACCGGCTGGCCATCTTCGGATACTCCTATGGTGGCTTTGCCGCCGCTGCCGCCACGGTGCGTCCGAATTCGCCTTTCCAGTGCGCCATCGCGGGGGCTCCGGTAACCGATCTGGGCAGGGTTGGCATGTCATGGAGCGAAAACCGACTGCAGCGCATCCTGCAGGGGCAGACCGTCAAGGGCATGGATCCGATCCAGAACACGGACAAGGCCGGCATTCCCGTGCTGCTCTACGTCGGCGACCGCGATGTCCGCACGCCCTCGTTCCATGCGCGATCGTTCTACAACGCCGTCCAGGGGAAGGTCCACGCGAAGTTCGCCCTGATCCCCGACATGCCGCACAGCATGCCCTGGTACCCGTCCCACTACCGCGCCACCTTGCCGTTGATGTCGGACTTCCTGGCCAAGGAATGCGGCCCGGGCGGCCTTTAAGGAGGCGGCCTCGCCCCGCACCGAGCTAGAGACACCGCCGGCCAGCCGGCGGCGTCTTGCAGGGAAATCTGAATTCCGCATTAGCATCAATGCGTTACAGGCGACAACCATTCATGTTGCATTAAATTTACGCCACACATACACTCGGTTAACCAACGCATAACAACTGGGAGAGAACCACAGTGCGTAAGACCATCCGCCACATTTCGCCAATCCGCGTTCCGCTTGCTCTGGCAGTGATTGCCTGTCTGCAGGCTGCACCGGCCCTGGCCCAGGAAAGCACCCAGCAGGAAGCGGCGACGTCAAGTGCCTCCCAGGCTGAAAGAAAGGCAACCGACCTTGACAAGGTGACGGTCACCGGCTCGCTGATCCGCCGCGCGGACTATGAAACCACCTCCCCGGTGTTCACCATTGACACCGAGCGCAACGCGGCCCAAGGGCAGACCAGCGTCAGCGAGTTCCTGCAGAAGTCCGCCATCGGCGCTGCCGAGACCCAGATCACCAACCAGTTCGGCGGATTCACCACCGACGGCGGTACCGGCGTGCAGACGTTCTCGCTGCGTGGCCTGGGCGCCAACCGCACTCTGGTCCTGCTGGACGGCCAGCGCCCAGGCCCGGCCGGTACCCGTGGTGCTGTAGGCGCGTTCGACCTCAACGTGCTGCCTACGGCCGTGCTGCAGCGCGCCGAGATCGTGAAGGATGGCTCGTCCTCGATCTACGGCTCTGACGCCGTCGCTGGCGTGGTCAACCTGATCACCAAGAAGAACTTTGATCGTCCGGAACTGACCGTCACTGGTCGGGTGCCGACCGCAGGGGGTGGCGAAGTGTTCTCCGCCTCGCTGGCCAATGGCTGGAACTTCGAAAACGGCAGCGTCGTCGCAGCCGCCGAGTGGTACAAGCACTACGCCTTGACCCGCAACGACCGCGACT
>JAFAFD010000288.1 GCA_023423675.1 Pseudomonadota bacterium
GAGTCGAGCCATGCTCGACTGCCGTAACCAACAGCAGTCGAGCATCGCTCGACTCTACAAAAGCTGTCTCAGCCCTGGCCGGCGAACACGCGCTCCAGCACCTCGGACAGTTCGTCTTCCGAGAACGGCTTGGTGATGTAGGCCTTGGCGCCCTGGCGCATGCCCCACATGCGGTCGGTGTCCTGGTCCTTGGTAGTCACCAGGATCACCGGAATATGCCGGGTCGCCTCGTCGCGGGCGAGCGTGCGGGTGGCTTGGAAACCATTGAGGTTGGGCATCACCACGTCCATCAGCACCAGGTCGGGCAGTTCGGCCTTGGCTGTTTCCACCCCGGCCGCGCCATCGGTGGCGGTCAGGATCTGGTGCCCGAGTTTCTCGACGATGCGCTGTATCCCCAACAGCTGCGACGGTGAGTCGTCGACGATCAGAATGCGTGCCATGTTGTTCCCCGTGTCATGCCCGCAGTGTAGTGCGGGCACATTGCGGGTGGGAACACGGCAGCTGCCGTCCGTCGCCTGCCTGCGACGTTCAGTCGATCCGCACCACCGTGCGGCCGAGCGAGCCACCGGCCAGCATCCGTTCGAACACACCCGGCAGGTCCGCCAGGCCGACTTCGGCCGTGCAGATGCGGTCCAGGTGCTGCGGCTTCCACATGCCGCCCAGTCGCGCCCACACCGCTTCGCGCAGGTCGCGCGGCGCGCTGGCCGAAGAAACGCCCAGCAGCGACACGCCACGCAGGATGTACGGCATCACCGTCATCTCCAGTTTCGGACTGGCGGCCAGGCCGGCACTGACCACGCTGCCATAGGGCACGGTCTGCGCCAGCAGGCTGGCCAGCATCGATCCACCGGCATTGTCCAGGCCACCGCCGAAGCGGGCAGACTGCAGCGGCGCGGTATCGGCCAGTGCCTCGCGCGGCAGCACCTCGGCGGCGCCGATGTCGTGCAGGAAGGCGGCCTGCTCCGGCTTGCCGCTGATCGCATGCACGTCGTAACCGGCACGGCTGAAGATGTCCACGGCCAGCGCGCCGACCCCGCCGGTGGCGCCGGTCACCGCCAGCGGGCCGTGCCCCGGGGTCAACCGGTTGTCCTGCAGGCGCAGCAGGGCGAGGGCGGCGGTGAAGCCGGCCGTGCCCAGCACCATCGCTTCGCGCGGGCTCAGGCCGGAAGGCTGGGCGATGACCGCGCGCGATTCCAGCCGCACGTACTGGCTGTAGCCGCCGTCACGGGTCTCGCTGAGCCCGCAGCCGGTGGCCAGCACCGCGTCGCCCTCGCGCCAGGCCGGGTCGCGGGAGGCGACCACGGTGCCGGCCACGTCGATGCCACCGACCAGCGGGAAGCGCCGCAGGATCTTGCCCTTGCCGGTGCCGGCCAGGGCGTCCTTGTAGTTGACCGAGGACCAGTGGGCGCGGATCAGCACCTGGCCGGGGCTGAGGTCGTCCACGCCCAGCTGGACCAGGCCGCTGCGGTAGCCGGCATCGTCGTTTTCGATCCGGAAGGCGGTGAACGGGGTGGTGGGGGCCATCGGCGCTGCCTGACTTCGAGGAAAACGCCACCTTACCCGGTCATGGCCCTTTCAAACCTGCCAGTCCGCCCCATCTTGTATGATCGGTGAAGATTCACGGCTGGCGCCGCGGGAAGGGCCCGCGCCGCAGCCCAATATTGATGGAGCGTGCATGGCCTGGAATACACCCGGCGGCAACAAGGGCGGACAAGGCCCCGAGGACAATCGACGCGGGCCGTTCGGGTCGCGTGGCGGTGGCAATGGCGGTGGCTGGGGCGGTCTGCCCGGGCCGCTGAAGGACCTGTTCGATGGCGGCATCCTGCGTTGGGTGGCGGCGGCGGTGGTGTTGCTGGTGCTGTTCTCCAGCTTCCAGCTGATCGGCGAACAGCAGCGAGGCGTGGTGCTGCGCTTCGGCCAGTTCTCGCGGATCCTGACCCCGGGCCCGAACTTCAAGCTGCCGTGGCCGATCGAATCGGTCACCAAGGTCAATGCCACCGAGATCAAGACCTTCTCGATCCAGGTGCCGGTGCTGACCCGCGACGAGAACATCGTCAACGTCTCGCTCAACGTGCAGTACCGCATCGATGATCCGCAGCAGTACCTGTTTGGTACCGTCGATGCCGACCAGGTGCTGGAACAGTCCGCGCAGAGCGCGGTGCGTGAGGAAGTCGGTCGTGCCGACCTCAATTCGGTGCTGAACAACCGTGGCCCGCTGGCCGTGGCCGCCGAGGAGCGTCTGCAGACGCTGCTGGGTGCGTTCAGGACCGGCCTGACCGTGACCGGCCTGACCCTGCAGGACGCCCGTCCGCCGGAGGAGGTCAAGCCGGCCTTCGACGAGGTCAACGGTGCCCAGCAGGTCAAGGAACGCCTGATCAACGAAGCCCAGGCCTACGCCGCCAAGGTCGTGCCGGAAGCCCGAGGCCAGGCCTCGCGTGCCCGTACCACCGCCGAAGGCTACAAGCAGGCCGTGGTGTCCAAGGCAGAGGGTGACGCACAGCGCTTCAGTCTGCTGCAGGCCCAGTACAAGGATGCCCCGGAAGTGACCCGCAAGCGTCTGTGGCTGGAAACCGTCCAGCAGGTGCTGAGCGAGAACCGCAAGGTCATCGGCGGCGATGGTCGCCAGCTGATCTACGTACCGATGACCGGCGACACCCGCCCCAACGCCTCGGCCCCGGCCCCGGTGCCGAATCCGGAGGTCGTGATGCCGTCGCTGCCGGGTACCGCAACCGAAGTTTCCCGTGACCCGGGCCGGCCGGTGGCCCGCCCGACCGGGCGTCCGAGCGGCCGTGAGGAGGGCAGCCGATGAGAAGTTCTATCTGGATTGCCGTCGTCGTGGCGGCCCTGCTGGCCCTGCTGGGTTCGGTCTACGTGGTCCGCGAGGACCAGACCGCCATGGTCCTGAACCTGGGCAAGGTGGTGCGTTCGGACATCAAGCCGGGCCTGCACTTCAAGGTGCCGGTGGTGGAAACCGTGCGCGTGTTCGACCGCCGCTTCCAGGTGCTGGACACGGCACCGGCGCGTTACTTCACTGCCGAGCAGAAGGACGTCAGCGTCGACTTCTTCGCCGTGGGCTACATCTCCAACGTGGGCGACTACTTCCGTGCCACCGGTGGCGACCCGCGCGTGGCCAATGCCCGCCTGCAGCCGATCATCACCGATTCGCTGCGCAACCAGATCAACTCGCGCACTCTGCAGCAGCTGGTGTCCGGCGACCGCAGCGAGCTGATCGCCGCGCAGCTGAAGGACATCAACGAAGCGGTGGCCGGGCTGGGCATGCAGATGATCGACCTGCGCATCAAGCAGGTCGACCTGCCCACCGACAGCCAGGTGATCAACGACGTGTACGAGCGCATGCGCGCACAGCGCAAGCAGGAAGCCGCCAAGCTGCGCGCCGAGGGCGAGGAGCAGTCGCTGACCATCCGTGCCCAGGCCGACCGTGACAGCACCGTGCTGATCGCCGAAGCCGAGCGCGATGCCCAGCGCCTGCGCGGTGAAGGCGATGCCGATGCGGCCCGCATCTACGGCAAGGCCGGTTCGGCAGACCCGTCGTTCTATGCGTTCTACCGCAGCCTGGAGGCCTACCGTGGCTCCATGACCGACGGTAACGGCGTGATCGTCCTGGACAAGAACGACCCGTTCCTGCAGTACCTCAAGAACGACCGCTGAGTCGTTCGGCAAGATCCCACGGGGCCCGGCCAGATGCCGGGCCCCGTGTTTTTTCCGGAGTGCCCCACATGAAAGATCTGTTCGCGGCCGTCTGCCTGGTGGCCGTGCTGGAAGGCCTGCTGCTGTTCGTCGCCCCGCTGGCCTGGAAGCGCATGGCCGAGCGCCTGCTGGACCTGCCCAGCCCGGCCCTGCGCAGCTTCGGCGGCCTCGTGCTGCTGGCCGGCCTGAGCCTGCTGTGGTGGGCACGGCACTGAAAGGGTAGTGCCGGCCGCTGGCCGGCAAGCCGGCGCGGTCGGGGGTCTGTGGCTTATACACATCTGACGCAG
>JAFAFD010000086.1 GCA_023423675.1 Pseudomonadota bacterium
AAGATGCCGGTGAACCCACCGGACAGCAGCAGGTACGCAGCACTGAAGTTGCCGATGGCACTCATCGCAGGCGACACCGCAAGCGCCACCTCGAACCCGTACTTCACCAGGAAAGTCACCAGCAGCAGCGGCAGCAGGCTGTAATCCGCACTGCGCCACAACCGGCCCGTCGCTTCATCCACGGTCAGCGTCGCGCGGCGCAGCAGCACCCAGCCAAGCATCGCGCCCGCGCAGATGCCGGCGAGCCACTCGCTCCACGCCACCAGCGAAACGCCGTAGCGGTGGCTGATCGACCAGATGCCCCACACCGTGAACAGCGCCGGCACGATCGCCAGCCTGCGCAGCGAGGTCTGTCCTGGCCGCATGGCCGCGACGCCGCGGGTGATGAGGTACGCCAGGATCACCCAGACCCAGATCGGGGTGTGCGAGAGGATGGGCAGCAGCAGGTTCACGGGACGCCCTTTCAGTGAGTGCCCGCACGGAGGGCGGTTGGTGGCGCTCACTATTGACGGACCGGACCCGCTGAACAAGTGACAGGTGTCAGCGACCGCTTCCCGGGCGGCGGGCGACGTCCTGAGATCGCCCATGATGATCTCAGCTACCGCGCCAAAAGGCCCGCTTCTGTGACGCCGATCAAGATCGAATCTCGGACGTGCATGGGGAGGTCGCTTACTCTCCAGCATCCCGCCCAGGAATCAACTCCAGTAGAACCAAGCCCGTCATGAAAATGGACATACTAAAACTAACGCTATTCACGTGCGCCCTGGGAGGCTCGCTGGCAATCGGCTGGGGATTACGCTTCTTCGGCGTAATTCATAACTCCATGTCAGGCGGACTACAAGCATTGATGATTGGGTTTGGCCTCGCAGCATTGGTCACCGCGCCGTTAGCTACAAGGGCATTTGCGAGACTTTTCTTGCTGCCCCGCCCGCCCAGAGAATGACTACCAAGATGCGCATGGGTCGCGGGAGTGGGATTGGAACCCACCCAGCCCCAGTGTGG
Source organism: Pseudomonadota bacterium (assembly GCA_023423675.1). GTDB lineage: Bacteria > Pseudomonadota > Gammaproteobacteria > Xanthomonadales > Xanthomonadaceae > Stenotrophomonas. Next base: position 1,003 of record JAFAFD010000086.1, read on the forward strand.
TGGGCGGCCTATCACTGCCTCACTTCTTCAGAGCATTACCCAGCGCCTCATCCAAAGTCCCGAGCTTCTCCCCATACGGCGCACGCAGCCGCAGGTTCGACGCCCCATCCTTGGCCTGCACCACCACCGCCTTGCAGTGGCTGAACTGACGGAAGCCATGCACGCCGTGGTAAGCGCCCATGGCCGACGCGCCCACGCCACCAAACGGCAGTTCTTCCACCGATGCATGGGTCATCACAGCATTGATGACCAGCGCGCCGGACGTGGTCTGCTGGGTAAATGCCGCCTGTCCTTCCGCGGTGTCGCCGAAGTAATAGGCAGCCAACGGGCGCGGGTGCGCGTTGATGTAGGCAATGGGTTCTGCGGCAGCACCTTAGGCGATGACAGTGAGTTACCTCAACCGCAACGAGTAGAAGCTCTCTACGTGATGCTGCTCAGCCGTAAGGCGGGTGACTCCAGGTAGTGAGCCAGCTTATAACCGGATCCGGCGCTGGGCTCGGAGACCAGTGCAGGCTGTTGAAGACCTGAGTACATCTTTCTGCTCTGGGTCAGAAGCCCACGTCAGCACCGAACCAGCTGCTTTGGTATTGCTGATGTCGCTTCCGGCCAAGAGCAGATGCCCACAGGATCTGCATGCCGGTCATCGTCATCGCAGCGACTGGCGATGCACGCGACGGCTCCACAGATGCACAGATGTGACACCACCCGAGAGCCCGCCGGTCGATTGCGAAGGCAGAAGTTATGAGTTGAGTTGGCAGTGAGTTGCCAGCGCCTGAATGGCTGTGCTAGAACTTGAATCGTAGCAATCTGCAGTAGCGACGGAGCGATGATCTGATCTCGCTCTGAAATGGATCTTCGCTTTCTGAAAAGGAGGTTATGACGTGTCTCTGGATGAGCATCTTGCCCCTCGCACCATCACGATGATCACGACGTACGGCTGCACTGCGGAATGTCGGCAGTGCTGTTTCGAGTCGAGCCCCCGCGTGAAGGGGCGCCTATCTCTCGAAGAGATGACGCAGTCAATCTCTGACGCGAAGCGCAATTTCCCCTCTCTTTTGGTTGCAGTCTTCAGCGGCGGCGAGGCCACTATGCTCAAGGCTGACCTTACCGCAGCCATTGCGCATGCAACTAACGAAGGCCTTTCGACACGAATCGTCAGTAACGGATCGTGGGGGAAAACAATGGCCAGCGCACGTAGAAACGTCGCTGAACTGGCTGGCGCAGGACTTAAAGAACTGAACCTCAGCACCGGCAAGGACCATCAGGAATGGGTTCCTGCCAAGAGCATCATGCATTGCGCAGTTGCTGCTGCCGAGCATGGGCTTTTCTGCTTGATTACGGTCGAAGCGGACGTCGAGGGAAATCCTCACTTCCGCGCAGTGGTGGAGCAGCCAGAGATCCGGGCATTGGTCCAGGACAGAAAGCTGGTCATTCAGTCCAACTCCTGGATGCCCTTCCAGGAGACTGGCGACGTGCGAGGTGGAACGGTTGCGAAGCAGACCCTGCGCAAGGGGTGCGGCCAGATCTTCGACAACATCGTTGTGACGCCCTACAGAGAAGTCTCGGCGTGCTGCGGCCTGACGCTGGAACACATTCCAGAGATGAAGCTCGGCAGCATCAATGATGAAGCGGTATCAAAGATCTACCAGCGGCAGACAGATGACTTTCTCAAGTACTGGATTCATGCTGACGGTCCGTACCAGATCATCGAAAAGCTCTTACCAGAGCAATCCGCCAACGATCTTCTCAAAGGCGTAGTCCACATCTGTCAAGCCTGCGTAATCCTTCACAAGAACCCTGATGTACGCAATCGCTTGCTCGAAAGGCATAAGGAGTTCATGCCGTCCGTCATGACGCGCTTCTTCCTAGCCAAGGCTATCAATGAAGTGGGCTTGAAGCGAGTTGAAAGTCAAACTGCCATGGAGGCAATTCAATGAAGCGTCGTCGTTTCATCCAATCTACCCTCGTCGCTGCCACTGCAGCCCCTGCTGCGGCGGGTTTCGCTGCTTCCAACGCCGGCACGCGACTCTATGGTGAACCAGGGAGTTTGACCGGTGGTTCGCAGGGAGCCGCTCGCTTCATGTTGCCCATCTCCAGGGCGGGCGTTCCAGTAGAAGGCTGGCTGGAGTACTCAAGGTTCAGTTCGCTGATCGAGGATCTGTTGAAGGACCGTGCTGCCAGTACCGCATTCAATCAAGATCCTGCAGGCTTTCTGAAGAGTCGGGGCATGGACGGCTCGGAGCTCGTAAAGGGCGATGCGAATGTTGCATTGTTGATTGCAATGTCTCAGCCAGAGGTAAAGCAGGCGGTCTTGGACAAGGACTACCGGGCAGTCATCTCCTATCTGCAAGCAGCTGGCACTTTCTCGCCTGTGTCTACTGACGCTCTCACGAAGAGAGTTGGTAGCGTTATCGAACACAACCGGAATGAGATCGCCAGCGGCCTCAAGTTGGCTCCCGGCACCAAACTTGATCTCAAGACCTACAAGAAATTGCTCGCAAGTTCAAATGGTGGCGCCACTCCCCTGGACGCAGCTGCCTTAGCCGCCATCGGAGATAACAACGACGCATCGCTAATACTCGGCGCTTTCGCTCTCGTTGTTGCTGCCGTTGGTGCTGCTGTGGGTGTGCATTCCGTGGTGGTTGCCTTCACTTGGCTGGCAATCGTGTCGAGCGTGACAGTTGAAGGTGGCGGCGAAGACGATGATGAGAAAAGTCGCTCGGCCCGAGCATATGGAGGCCTGCTGCAAAGCTCGGATCCTGGCGCCCAGCAGAACATCGAAATTGCGGGCCGACTAGCTCAGCTTACTGGCTCACCTCGGGTCTTCGAGCTGACCAAGGACGAGCTGGCCAAGGCGGAGCTAGGCGCGTTCTTTGCAGCGATGAAGGAGCACAGCCTACTTGACTACGATGAAGCGGAGCTTCCCGACCTCGTAGAAGCAACGCTTGGCTTCACCGATAAATCGGTTGGATTGAGCTAGGAGTTTCGGACGTATGCAATGCACTATCCCCGTCTCTCTGTTCAATCGCGGCATGCTCTTCCAAGAGCTTGCCCCCGCGGCCGTCCTCTTCATCTGTGCTGTAGGCCTCGCATTCTATGGCGGCCTGGAGCCCAGAAAGAAGTTGTTTGCAATCGCCATCCTTTGCGTCGTTGGAAGCGCGACCTCGGCATCCACGGCGATGCTAGCGCTGCGTTCGAAGATCGATATCAACGGGGGCACTACCACCTTGCATGCGGGCTTCTGGAAGGCCGAGTTGCCCACGGCCGCGCTAGTGCATGCAGGAGCAATTGAAAAGGTCAGCGATTCGCTAAGGAAGCGCAAGAATGGCATGAGCTCGCGCGGTGTCAATGCGGGCTGGTTCGAGGATCCGAACGGCAAGCGTGTCTTCGCACTATCCGCAGGGCGAACCCCCATTCTTCTGACCACCAACAGCGGCTTCAGCCTGGTACTGGACCAGTCGACAGCTGATGAGATCGCTCAGTGTGTTCACAGCGAATCCAGCCGCTAGCTACCCTTGCCAGTCGGATTCCATGGTGCAGCGATGGTGGAGAAAAAGCTACTTTCAAGCTGACGAGCAAGCACTTGCGTGAGCCGTGGGGTACTTGGCTTCCGCCTACGGCACTCACTTGATGGGTGGAAGCAGATACTCCGCTGCATTGGAGCTTTGGCTAGCGTCTGCTTCCAGCCAGAAACAGACACCTTCATTGGCCGGCACGTCAAAGGGAGCCTGCAAGCGCCCAGGCTAATCCCTGCCTCAATGCGCCGGGCCCAGATTGCCGGGCATGCCCTTGCGCAGCACCGACAGATACCGCAAATACTTGCCAACAAAGATGCCGGTGAAACCGCCGGACAGCAGCAGATACGCGCCACTGAAGCTGCCGTTGGCACTCAGCGCAGGCGACACCGCAAGCGCCATCTCGAACCCGTACTTCACCAGGAACGTGACCAGCAGCAACGGCAGCAGGCTGTGATCCGCGCTGCGCCACAACCGGCCCGTCGCTTCGTCCACGGTCAGCGTCGCACGGCGCAGCAGCACCCAGCCCAGCATTGCACCTGCACAGACGCCGGCGAGCCACTCGCTCCACGCCACCAGCGAACCGCCGTAGCGGTGGCTGATCGACCAGATGCCCCACACCGTGAACAGCGCCGGCACGATCGCCAGCCGCCGCAGCGAGGTCTGTCCTGGCCGCAGGGCCGCGACGCCGCGGGTGATGAGGTACGCCAGGATCACCCAGACCCAGATCGGGGTGTGCGAGAGGATGGGCAGCAGCAGGTTCACGGGAGGTCCTTTCAGTGAGTGCCCGCACGGAGGGCGGTTGGTGGCGCTCACTATTGACGGACCCGGCTACCTGAACAAGTGACAGGTGTCAGCGATACCAGGTGACTGCTATCGCGTCCGGGCGCGGGCAACAGACGCCCGCTCAGGCCGGCGGAGCGGCTGCGGCCGCAGCGGGTATGGCAGCGGCAGACGCCATCGCCGGCGTGCCGCCCCCCGTCCGCTCGCTGGCGGCGGCCAGGGCCTGGTTGATGCGGTGCGTGGTACCGCGCTGGTCCAGGTCCACGCCGATGAGGTAGGCGAAGCGGCCATCGCATCGCAGCTGCGTGGACTCGAGACCTTCCGTATCCGCCAGGACCCGCTTCAAGGCCTTGGCCCAGCCGCGCCCCGGCACGCTGTCCAGTTCAACCACCACCACCGACTCGCCGCAATCCAGCGGCAGAGCCTCCAGACGTATGACCTTTGGCGCAGCATGTAACCGGGCACTCATGGCGAGAAGCTCCTGCAGGGTGGCGACGGCCGAAGTATCCACGGCGTGCGCCAAGGGCCTGTCAAGGCAGAGACAGCCCGGTGTGTACGGGCAAGCTTCGCACCGCTGAGCCGCCGCCGTCAGCGCTTCACGGCATTCTCCAGCGCTTCATCCAAGGACCCGAGCGTCTCCCCGTACGGCGCACGCAGCCGCAGGTTGGCCCCCCATCTTTGGTCAGCACCACCAACGCCTTGCGATGGCTGAACTGATGGCAGCCATGCACGCCGTGGTAAGCGCCCATGCCACAAACGGCAGTTCTTCCAGCCGATACATGGGTCATCACATCGTTGATGACCAGCGTGGAATCGGAGATCAGGACCGGGCGATGAACGATGGTGCGTGCCCAGCCTCGAGCAATAGAACGATGGCTTCCTGTTGCCAGCCCTCCTGTCCCAGCCATTGGGCAAGTGTCTGGCAGCCAGAAGCGCCCCGACCCAGCTATGAAATGTCGGTAGCCCAAGCCTTCCCTCCCCATTGCCTTGTCGCACTTGCCATATCCATGCGTGCTGATCGGCAATTTAAAGCACTCGTCGCAAAAACGCCAAAGCCCTTGTCTGCCAATGGCCTGCTTGCGCTGCACCCTATAAGAAAATTACGAAAGTGCATTGGGTTGTGGCGGCATTGCCCCTAACCTCTTGGCAATCCCAACCACATCAGGCAACTCTGGCACTGCCACCGAAAACGGGTGGCCGGGCGTCGAAAACCCGTTTCACTGATGTTGTTTACGCTTGCCAGCCGGCACCACCTTGAGTGGTGTCGGCTGGCAATCCGTCTGCCGGCTATGGCGGGCGGTGCGTGGGGGTCTTGTACCCGCCGGCC
>JAFAFD010000094.1 GCA_023423675.1 Pseudomonadota bacterium
CGCCAGAGGGGAGGGGCTCTGACCCCACCCCCGTCTCACCCGCCGCCAGCCACGCCTCCGCCAGCAGCGGCCATACCGCCAGCGTCGACCCCGCCGGCACGCGCATCCCGAAACCATGGCCACCGTGGGCGAACAGGTGCAGCTCGTGCTCGACCCCGGCGTGGGCCAGCGCCGCGGCCATCAGCTCGCTGTTGTGCACGCTCACCACGCGGTCGTCGTTGGCGTGGATCAGCAGGGTCGGCGGCATGTCCGCGCGCACCTGCTGCTGCATCGAATACTGCGCGGCCAGCGCCGCATCGGGGTGCTCGCCGAGCAGGCGCCCGCGCGAGCCGCTGTGCGCATGCGCGCCCATGTCGATGACCGGATACACCAGCACCGCGCGGGCCGGGCGCGCGCTCAGCCGGTCGATGGCATCGCGTGCCGGGTACACCGCGGTATCGAAGCCGGTGGCCAGCCGCGCGGCGACGTGGCCGCCGGCGGAAAAACCAATCACCGAGACGCTGCCGGCATCCAGCCCGCGCCGCCCGGCCTGCTCGCGCACCATCCGCAGCGCCCGTTGCGCGTCGGCCAGCGCGGCCTGGCGGTCGCGGCCGGGCTGCGGCAGGCGGTAGCGCAGCACGAACAGGGTGTAGCCGGCGCGGTCCACCCATTCCGGCACGAGCGCACTGTCTTCCTTGTCGATCACCACGCGCTGGTAGCCGCCGCCGGGGATGACCAGCAGCGCGCGCCCGTTCGGACGTGCCGGTGCATGCACCAGCAGGTAGGGCGCATCGACCTGGTCGACGTAGCGGTCGGGGTGGGCCGGGTCGCTGCTGCGCTCGACCACCCGCGCCGGCCGTGCCGGGCCCTGCTCGCCGGGGACCTGGCCGTCCGGCCACAGGGCGATCCGCTCGCCAGCCAGCTCCTGGCCGGGGCGTTCGTTGTCGCGCGGCGGCGCGGCGGTGGAGGTCAACGGCAGGGCCAGCAACAGCCCGCACAACAACAGCACGAAAGGACGCAGACGCATGGCAGGCAACGGCTCCGGCAGGACGGGGACAGGGTGCCCGGTGCATCCGGTGGCAGCACGTGATGCGCTGCGGCTTGCACGATGACACCGGTTTACCATATACACCTCCTGCAGACGCTGTCGATGGGCAGTGCAACAAACACAGGGAGACCGTTCTTGAGCAACGAACACGGCACACATGGGCAGACGCCGCCGCCGGACGATGCGGCCGCGATCGCCCAGGCCTTCACCACCGCCCGCCGCGCCGGGCAGTCCTTGGCCGAATTCCCGGGCACCATCCCGGACACCCTGGTGGGTGCCTACCAGGTGCAGGACCTCGCCATCGCCGCCTGGGATGACCGCGTGGTCGGCTGGAAGGTGGGCTACATCGCCGCCGAGCGCCGCGATGTCTCCGCGGATGACCGCCTGCTGGGCCCGGTTTTCTCTCGTCAGCTGAAAAATGCTACCGGTGGAACAACCGACATTCCGGTGTTCGTCGGCGGCTTTGCCGCGGTCGAAGCGGAGTATGTGCTGGAGCTGTTGGAGGACGCTCCGGTCGGACAACTGCACTGGTCGCCGGAACAGGCCGAAGCCCTGCCCGCGCGCCTGTACATCGGCGTGGAAGTGGCCAGCAGCCCACTGGCCACCATCAACGAACTCGGCCCGCGCGTGGTGGTGTCCGATTTCGGCAACAACAACGGCCTGGTGCTGGGGCCGGAGATCGTCGACTGGACTGCACGCGATGAAACCTCGCTGCGCGCCGAGACGCTGATCGAAGGCGAAGTGGTCGGCACCGGTGGTGCGACGCGCTTGCCCGGTGGCCTGCGCGCCGCCTATGCGTTCGCGCTGTCCCGTTCGGCGCTGCGTGGCCGGCCGCTGCGCAAGGGCGACCTGATCGCCACCGGCAACGCCACCGGCATCCATGACATCACCGCCGGGCAGACCGCGCTGGTGCGTTTCGCCGGCTTCGGCGACATTGCCTGCCGGGCCGTGCCAGCGGGATGACCGCCGGCCAGCCCTGGTGAACACGCGCGGGAGGGCGCAGATGATCACACGACGTAATTTCCTGGCCGGTGGCGCTGCAGCCCTGGCCACGCCGATGCTCGCGGCCTGTGGCCGCAGGCCGGCCGCTGGCGTGGACGGTGGCACCCTGCTGACCGCCACCGACGTGCACGTGGCCGACTACCCCACCGTCACTGCGGTGAAGTGGATCGGGCAGACGCTGGAACGCGAGACCAATGGCCGCCTGCGGCTGCGCCAGTACCACTCGGGCCAGCTCGGCCGCGAGTCGGAGGCGATCGACATGGCCCGCTTCGGTGCCATCGACATCACCCGCGTCTACGCCGGTGCACTGAACAACGCCTTCCCGCTGACCCAGGCGCTGTGCCTGCCGTACGTGTTCAAGTCGGTGGCGCACCAGCGCGCCGCGCTGGACGACGGCGTGGCCGAGGCTGTGCTGCGTGGCTTCGAAAGCCGCGACCTGGTCGGCCTGGCGATCTACGATTCCGGCGCGCGCTGCTTCTACAACACCAAGCATCCGATCGTTTCGCCGAAGGACCTGCATGGCCTGAAGCTGCGCGTGGCCTCCTCGGACATCTTCATCCAGCTGATGCGCCTGCTCGGTGCCAACCCCACGCCGATGTCGCTGGGCGATACGTTCTCGGGCATGGAAACGCACATGATCGACGGTGCCGAGAACAACATGCGCAGCTTCCACTCCAGCCGTCATTTCGAGGCCGCGCACTACTGGTCGCAGAGCGATCACTCCTACGCGCCGGACGTGCTGCTGATGTCGCGCGCCAGCTTCGAACGCCTTTCGCCGGATGACCGCCAGCTGCTGCTGCACACCGCGCGTGCTTCGGTGGGCGTGATGCGCGAACAGTGGGATGCATCGGAAAGCATTGCGCGCCGCGCGGTGCTCGACTTCGGGGTGAAAGCCAACGAAGTGGACATGCCCGCCTTCCGCGCCGCGGCCCAGCCGCTGCTGAAGAAGTACCTGCAACAGCCGGACATCGCCGCGCTGGTCGACCGCATCCGCGCTGCCTGAGGAACCTGCCATGACCGAGACCTTGTCGCCCGCCGCCGGGCCGGGACAGCGCCTGCTGGACCGCATCGCCGACATCGCCATCTACTGTGCCGTCGCCGCCCTGCTCGGGCTGGTGGTGGTGCAGGGCTGGCAGGTGTTCGCCCGCTACGTGATCAACGATTCGCCCAGCTGGACCGAGCCGGTCACCCTGCTGCTGCTGGCCACGGCGATGAGCCTGGGCGCGGCCTGTGGCGTGCACACCAACCGCCACTTCGGCTTCTTCCTGCTGCACGCCTACATGGGCCCCGGCCTGCGCCGCGCGGTGGACGTGCTGGTGCAGCTGGTGGTGGCGGTGCTGGGCGGCTTCATCGCCTTCTGGTCGGCCGACCTGCTGCTGGACGGGATGGACATCAAGACCGCCGGCGCCAACCTGCCGCAGAGCATCAACTACCTGCCGCTGGCGGTGGGTGGTGCGCTGATGGTGCTGTTCGCATTGAACCGTGCGTGGAAAGCGCTGCAGGCCAGCGACGCTGGCAGCGACGACGCTGAAGGAGATCGTTGACCCATGGGCATCACCATCCTGTTCGCCGTATTCGCCGTGCTGCTGCTGCTCGGCGTGCCGGTGGCCTACGCACTGGCCGCGGCCGCGCTGGCCACCCTGCTCTACCTGGACATTCCCAGCATCGTGCTGGTGCAGCAGATCTCGGCCGGCACCGGCTCGGCCTCGCTGATCGCCATTCCATTGTTCATCTTCGCCGGCGAAATCATGATGCGCGGCGGCATCTCCGAGCGCCTGATCGCGCTGGCGTCATCGCTGGTCGGCCGCATGCGCGGTGGCCTCGGCCAGGTGTCGATCCTGTCGTCGCTGTTCTTCGGCGGCGTGTCCGGTTCGGCCATCGCCGATGTCTCGGCGGTCGGCGGCACGATGATCCCGCAGATGGTCCAGCGCGGCTACGATCGCGACTTCGCAGTGAACGTCAGCATCACCGCCGCGCTGGTGGCGCTGCTGGTGCCGCCCTCGCACAACCTGATCCTGTTCTCGGCCGCGGCAGGTGGTGGCCTGTCCATCGCCGACCTGTTCGCTGCGGGCATCGTGCCGGCACTGTTGATGACCGTCGCCCTGATGCTGACCGGCTACGCCGTGGCACGCCGCCGCGGCTATGGCGTGGAAGTGTTCCCCGGCTGGCGCGCGGTGCTGCTGCGCGTGATCTCCGCCCTGCCCGGCCTGGGACTGGTGGCGCTGATCTTCGTCGGTATCCGTGCCGGCATCTTCACCGCCGTGGAGAGCGCGGCCATCGCCGTGGTCTACGCCCTGCTGGTGACCACCGTGCTGTATCGCCAGCTGCGCTGGCGCGAATTCTTCGACACGGTCATCCATGCCGCGCGCAGCACCGGTGTCATCCTGTTCGTCATCGCCACCGCTGCGGTGTTCGGCTGGCTGCTCGCCTACCTGCAGGTGCCGACCGCTGCGGTGGACTTCCTGCAGTCGTTCGCGCACAGCCAGTTCATGGTGCTGCTGATGATCGTGGTGATGCTGCTGCTGCTGGGCACCTTCATGGACCTGGCGCCGATGATCCTGATCTGCACGCCGATCTTCCTGCCGGTGGCCAAGGCCTATGGCATCGATCCGATCCACTTCGGCCTGGTGCTGGTGCTGACCGGTGGCCTCGGCCTGGTGACGCCGCCAGTGGGCTCGGTGCTGTTCATTGGTACGTCGATCGGCAAGATCACCGTCGGCCAGAGCATGCGCACCATCTGGCCGTTCTGGTTCGCCGCGCTGGCGGTGCTGCTGATCGTCACCTTCTTCCCGCAGCTGTCGCTGTGGCTGCCGGCCGCGCTGCGCGCATGATCCGGCGCCGCGCGCTGCCGCTGCTGCTGGGTGTGGGCATGGCCGCCACGGCGGCCCATGCCGCGCCGCCGGCGGCAACGCCTGCCATTCCGGTGGGCAGCTTCAACGACGGGGTGAACCACTGGCGCAGCGGCCATGCGGACGCTTACGCACGGCTGGATCCAGAGCAGTACCGGCAGATCGCCGACAACCTGCTGTTGCTGCAACGCCGCTCCGGCGGCTGGCCGGTCAACCAGGACCCGCTGCGGGTGCTGGACGCCGCCGCGCGCGAGGCGGCCCGCGCGGCCCAGGATGAGCCCGGCGGCAGCTTCGACAACCGCACCACCTATACCCAGGTCGATTACCTGGCCGAAGCCTTCGCCCGCAGCAACGACCGCCGCTATCGCGATGCGGCACTGCGCGGGCTGGACTTCATCCTCGACCAGCAGATCCGCAGTTGTGGCGGCTGGCCACATTCGGTGCCGGCGCGCACCGATTACCACGACCGCATCACCTTCGCCGACGACGTCACCAGCGGCGTGCTGACCACCCTGCGCCAGGTGCAGGACGCACCGCGCTTCGCCTTCGTCGACGCCGCGCGCCGCGCGCGGGTGGCCACGGCGGTGCAGCGCGGCGATGCCTGCCTGCTGCGCCTGCAGGTACGCCAGCACGGCCAGCCGACGCTCTGGGCTGGCCAGTACGATGCCACCACGCTGCAACCGGCGCCCGGACGCAGATTCGAACTTGCCGCGCTGGTGACCGACGAAAGCGTGGGCGTGGTGCGCTACCTGATGTCCATCCCCGATCCGTCGCCGCAGACGGTGCAGGCCATCGAGGGTGCGCTGGCGTGGTTCCAGGCCAACGCGCTGCACGGCCTGCGCCTGCAGACCGTCGACGCACCGCCCGAACAGTTCGCCCACCACCGCAGCACCGTGGATCGCCGCCTGCTGGCCGACCCGGCCGCACCGCTGCTGTGGGGCCGTTTCCACGACCTGGCCGACAACAGCGTGGTGCTGGCCAACCGCCAGGGCGAACGCCTGCAGAACTACGAACAGGTCGGCCGCGAGCGCCGCACCGGCTATCACTGGTATGGCACCTGGCCGCAGGCCCTGCTCGACCGTGACGCGCCGGCCTGGCGCGCCCGCATTGGCCGCCCTGCCTCCTGACTTTGACACTGCACCCGCACCACGGAGAACCCGATGCTGTCGCGCACCGCTCTGAAGTCCCTGCTTGCCGCCACGCTTCTGCTGGCCGTGCCCGCCCTCGCGCAGACGCAGGCGCAGGCACCCGCCACGTCGTGGAAGCGTGGCATCGAGAACCAGCGCCAGGCCGACCTGGGCGACGGCACCTTCCTCAACCCGGTGTTCGCCGGTGACCGGCCTGACCCCTCTGTGCTGAAGGACGGCCAGGACTACTACCTCACCCTGTCCTCGTTCGACGCCTACCCCGGCCTGCCGATCTGGCATTCGCGCGACCTGGTGAACTGGCAGCCGCTGGGCCATGCGATCACGAAGAACGTGGGCGCGATCTGGGCGCCGGACATCGTCAAGCACGACGGCCGCTACTACATCTACTTCCCCGCCCGCACCGGCGACAGCCGCAGCAACTTCGTGGTCTGGGCTGACAGCATCAAAGGGCCGTGGAGTGAGCCGATCGACATCGGCCTGGGCGGCTACATCGACCCCGGCCATGCCGTGGGCGAGGACGGCAAGCGCTACCTGTTCCTCAGTGGCGGCGACTACGTGCAGCTGGCCGACGACGGCCTGAGCGTGGTCGGCACGCCGAAGCACGTCTACGACGGCTGGAAGTACCCGCAGAGCTGGGACGTGGAGGCCTATGCGCAGGAAGGCCCGAAGATCCACTTCCGCGATGGCTGGTACTACATGACCACCGCCGTGGGCGGCACCGCCGGTCCGCCCACCGGGCACATGGTGATCACCGCGCGCTCGCGCTCGATCCATGGGCCGTGGGTGAACGCGCCCAACAACCCGATCATGCGCACCCAGTCGGCCGCCGAACCCTGGTGGTCGCGCGGCCATGCCACGGTGATCGAAGGCACCGACGGGCGCTGGTGGATGATGTACCACGGCTACGAGAACGGGTACTGGACGCTGGGCCGGCAGGCCCTGCTGGAGCCGATCGAGTGGACCGCCGATGGCTGGTTCGTGGCCAAGGGCGGCGACCTCGGCCAGCCGCTGCTCAAGCCGTCCGGTGAATCGGTGGGCACGCAAGGCATGGCCCTGTCCGACGACTTCCGCGGCAAGACGCTCGGCCCGCAATGGTCGTTCTTCAACCCGGCCCAGGAAGAGTACCGGCGGCTGGGCTTCAGCGGCCAGGGCCTGGTGCTGCAGGGCAAGGGCGAGACCCCTCGCGACAGCTCGCCGCTGACCGCCATCGCCGGCGACAAGGCCTACCAGTTCGAGGTGGAGATGGACATCGCCCCGGGCGCGGTGGGCGGCGCCCTGCTGTTCTACAGTGACCGCCTGTACGTGGGCGTGGGCAGCAACGGCGAGAAGTTCATCATGCACCGCTACGGCGAGGAGCGCCCCACCCGCTTGGCGGCCAGCGCAAAGGGCGGCAAGCTGTGGCTGCGGGTGACCAACAACCGCCACATCGTGACGATCCACTCCAGCACCGATGGCCAGCGCTGGGAGAAGTACCCGGTTCAGATGGAAGTGTCCGGTTACCATCACAATGTGGCTGGCAAGTTCCTGGCACTGAAACCGGCGCTGTATGCGGCCGGCGACGGTGCGGTAACCTTCCGCAGCTTCCGCTATCGCGCGCTGGACTGAGCGCGCGCTGGAATCCCCAGACTTACCGGGTTCACTACATGTCAGTGCGCAACAAGAACGATGCCGCCACGCCGGCATTGGCGAAGGGCAAGGCCGCCACGATCAACGACATCGCGCGACTGTCGGGAGTATCGAAGAAAACGGTTTCACGGATCATCAACAACTCGCCCCTGGTGCGCAAGGACACGCGCGACAAGGTCGAGGCGCTGATGCGCGAGGTCGGCTATACGCCCGATCCGCTGGCCCGTGGCCTGGCCTTCCGCCGCTCCTTCCTGATCGGCATGGTCTACGACAACCCGACCGCCCAGTACATCGTGGACATGCAGTACGGAGCGCTGGACGCGCTGCGCGGTTCCAGCTTCGAACTGGTCGTGCACCCCTGCGACAGCCGCAGCCCGGGCTACATCGACGGCGTGCGCCGCTTCGTGCAGCAGCAGAAGCTGCACGGGGTGATCCTGGTGCCGCGTGCGTCCGAAGACCAGGCGCTGGCCGACATGCTGGACGAGATCGGCTGCCGCTTCACCCGCGTGGCCGCGCTGCCGCTGGATGAAACCTCGCAGATGGTGGTCACCCACGACCGCGACGGTGCGGCCGAAGCGGCTGATTACCTGCTTTCGCTGGGCCACCGCGAGATCGCCCTGGTGACCGGCCCCAGCGCCTACCGTTCCGCGCACGAACGCACCGCCGGCTTCATCGACGCGCTGGCCCAGCGCGGCATCGAGCTGCCGAAGGACCGCATCATCGAGGCGGGCTACACCTTCGAATCGGGCGTGGCCGCCGCCGAGAAACTGCTGCTGGGCAAGCGCCGGCCGACCGCCATCTTCACCGGCAACGATGAAATGGCCGCCGGCATCTACAAGGTGGCGCTGCGTGCGGGCATCAACATCCCGCGCCAGCTGTCCATCGTCGGCTACGACGACAGCCCGCTGGCCTCGCGCCTGTGGCCGTCGCTGACCTCGGTGCGCCGCCATACCCGCGACACCGGCCGCACCGCCGCGGCGATGCTGATCCAGCCCGACAGCCAGGCCGCGCTGCAGATCGCCAGCGTGCGCCCGCACCTGATCGTGCGTGACTCCTGCCAGCCGCCAGAGGATTGAGTCCTTCGGCCTCAATCCGGCAGGTCACGACCGTTGGTCGCGACACCTTAGGGCCTCAATCCGGTAG
>JAFAFD010000206.1 GCA_023423675.1 Pseudomonadota bacterium
TGCCTCCGGCACGCGCCTATAATCCGCCGATGAATTCCACCGCGATCGCTTCCGACGACTTCCTCGGCCACCCGAAAGGCGTCTACGTCTGCTTCTTCACCGAAATGTGGGAGCGCTTCTCCTTCTACGGGATGAAGGCGCTGCTGCTGCTGTATCTCACCAAGTACCACCTGTTCGGCGACAAGGCCGGCCTGGACCTGCTGGGCGCCTACGGCGGCCTGGTCTACTGCATCCCGGTGTTCGGCGGCATGCTGGCCGACCGCTGGCTGGGCATGCGCCGGGCGGTGCTGTTCGGCGGCATCCTGCTGGTGCTTGGCCACCTCGGCATGGCCTTCGAGGGCCACGCTGCGTATCGGGTCAACGGTGAAGTGGTGCGCGATACCTCGGCCCTGGCGGTGACCTACCTGTCGCTGGCGCTGATCATCATGGGCGTCGGCTTCCTCAAGCCGAACATCTCCACCATCGTCGGCAAGCTCTACCCGCAGGACGACCCGCGCCGCGATTCGGGCTTCTCGCTGTTCTACGCCGGCATCAACCTTGGCGCGCTGTTCTCCTCGCTGGTCTGCGGCTTCCTCGGCGAGGCCTATGGCTGGAAGTACGGCTTCGGCGCCGCCGGCATCGGCATGCTCGCCGGCCTGGCGATGTTCCTCTGGGGCCAGAAGTACCTGCAGGGCCACGCCGAACCGCCGCAGCCGGCCGCGCTGAAGCAGAAGGTGCTGGGCCTGCCGCGCGAATGGCTGATCTACCTGTGCGCGGTGGTCGGCGTGCTGCCGGTGGCGTGGCTGATGTGGGCGGCCGGCAACGGCGCCTTCGCCCTCGGCGGCGAGATCAGCCTGGCGCTGATGCTGATGCTGGTGGTGCTGGGCGGCGTGCTGGTCTGGTTCGCCTGGTTCACCGGCAGCAAGTGCACCCCGGTGCAGCGCCAGCAGATGATCGCGCTGATGGTGCTGATCTTCATGGCGCTGGTGTTCTTCACCATGTACGAGCAGTCCTACGGCTCGTGGGTCACCTTCACCGACCGCCTGCTGACCAAGGACATCGTGCCGGCGCTGGTCATCACCGATGGCACCCCGCTGCCGTGGTCGATCATCTCGCTGCTGCTGGCGCCGCTGGGCTTCGTGGTCAGCGCGCGCCTGTCCGAGCGTCGCCCGGGCTCCAACGCGCCGCGTGCATTCTTCATTGCCATCGTCGCGCTGATGCTGGTGCTGCTGGTGCGCGACTGCCTGGTGATTCCGCAGACCGCCGGTTCGCTTACCTATCTGGGCGGCCTGTTCCTGGTGCTGCTGGCCCCGGCGTTCGCCGCGCTGTGGACCTGGATGGACCGCCGCGGCTGGGAGCCGGGCAAGCCGGTGAAGTCGGCCTGGGGCCTGGTCATCGGTGCGCTGTCGTTCGTGCCGCTGGCACTGGCCGCGCAGCAGGTCGGCGCCACCGGTGAAATGGCCAGCGTGTGGTGGCTGGTGCTGGCCTACTTCCTGCTGGCCAGCGGCGAGATGTGCCTGTCGCCGGTGGGCCTGTCGGCGGTGACCCAGTTGGCCGTGCCGCGGGTGATGAGCCTGATGATGGGCACCTGGTTCCTGGCCACCGCGTTCTCGGAAACGCTGGCCGCGCTGTTCGGCAAGCTGGCGGCGATCGAGGTGCCCGAAGGCGAGACGCTGGACAGGGTGGCGGCCGCAGGCGCCTATGCGCATCTGTTCTGGCTGCTGATGTGGATCGGCCTGGGCTGTGCGGTACTGGCCTTCATCGGCGCGCCGCTGCTGAAGCGGATGATGCACGGGGTGAAGTAAGGCCGACAACGTCACACCGGCGCGTCATCGGCCGCTATCGGGCCGAAGGCGACAGCGTTTTCGTACAAATTCCATGTGAGGTAGCAGAAGGGGGAGGCAGGATGCGACCTCCCTCCACTCCCCCTCCTTTTCATGCGCTCCTCCACCTTGGCTCGCACGCCGCTGGCCCTGCTCATTTCGACCTGCCTGCTGGCCCCTGCGCCGGCGTTCGCGGACGACACTTCCGATTCCTGCAAGGACAGCGACCAGGTCCATTGCGATGCCGACACCGGTATTTCCGGCTGGTGGTGGGGCGGCCTGGCAGCCCTTGGCCTGGGCGCCGCTGCCGCAGGTGGCGGCAGCAGCGGCGGCGGCGATGGGGGTGGCAACGGTGGCGGTGGCACGTTGCCGCCCGGCCAGGAAGGTGGCCAGTTCGGCAACAACCAGGTCCTGTCCGCCGCAGGTACCCAGGTGAACTGGCAGCAGCCGGTCACCACCCGCATCAGCGGGCGCGCCCGCAACGAAGGCCAGCTGCAGCTGCTGGCCGGCACGCTGCACCTGGTGGGCGAAGGCGAACTGCGCAACACCGGCAGCCTGACCGTTGGAAGCGCCAGCAGCCTGCGCATCGATGGCGACGCGGACCTGTACAACCACGGCGCGCTGCGCGTCGAAGGTGCTCTCCAGCTTGCGGGTGACGGCAGCCTGGAAAATTTCAACCGCGCCGATTTCATCGGCGCGCGCGTGCAGGCCAGCGGTGAAGCCGGCATCGACAACCATGGCGCGCTGCATGTGCAGGGTGGCCAGTGGTCCTTCACCCACGATTCGGACCTGGAAAACGGCCGCAATGGCGTGCTCGACATCAGCGGTACCAGCATCGCCCTGCGCGACCGCGCCGAGGTGGAAAACGAAGGTCGCATCCTGGCGCGCGACCTGGCCGTGGGCAGTGCCCTGTTCGATGCCGTGACCGGTGCGTGGGGCAATGATCGCGAGGCGATCGAGGCACTCGACAACCGCGGCCACATCCAGCTCGATGGCGCCCACGGCAGCGCGCTGCGCCTGGTGGCGGACAGCCACGCCAGCCATGCCGTCAACCGCAGTGGCGCCAGCATCCAGAGTTCGGCCCGCAACAGTGCCCTGCTGCATGCCGAAGGCGCGCAGGCCACCGTGCTCAACCAGGGCACGTTGACCGTCACCGGCGACGGCGCGGTGGCGATGCGCGGCGCGCGTGGCGCCACCCTCATCAACGACGGCGTGATCAACCTGGGCACGGCCACCGACAACCAGGGCCGCGACATGGTGGCGATGCAGTCCGATGGCAGTGCCACGCTGAACAACCGGCGTGGCGGTGTGATCAACATCCATGCCGCCGACTCGTTTGCGTTCCAGATCGCCGCCGGCGGCAGTGGCCGCCTGATCAACAATGGCGTGGTGAACTTCTACGGCCAGGGCAGCGGCATGCATGCCGACGCAGACTCGGCCGCCGCCGACCGCCCGGGCAGTGACCTCGGCTGGCAGGCGCCGCGTGGCATCCGCGGCTATACGGTGGGCACCAACGCCGACGGCAGCGCGGGCCAGCTGGTGCTGCATGACGGCGGACAGCTGCACGACGTGACCGTGGACACCGGCTTCACCCGCGGCACCGACGCGTCGCACGTTGTACTGCACGCGGTGGTCAGCGGTGCAGAAGGTGGCGAGCAGAACATCCGCAGTGCCAGCGTGGTCTGGCATGCGCAGGCCGAGCGCGACGAACGGGGCAATGTGGATGTGACGATGCAGCGCCGCGACTACCGCGAACTGGCCGGCGAGGACCAGCAGCAGATTGCCTCAGCGCTGGAAACCGCCTACCGCAACGATGCGCTGTTCCACAGCCTGGAATTGGCTGACCAGCGCGCATTCCAGAGCGCGCTGCAGCAGCTGTCCGGTGCCAGCCTGGTGGGCAGTGCGCTGCGCGTGGCCAGCAATGCCGATGCGCTGTGGTCACAGCTGGCCGCACAGCCGGCCGAGCAGTCGCGTGCCCTGGCCTTCGGCGGCGGCCAGGCCAATGCATTCGGGGTACGCGGCGACGGCGGTGCGATGCAGGTGGCGGTACAGCTGCGCGGCGGCCAGGTACTGCAGCTGGCCACGGCGGCGCTGTCAGGTGACCTGTCCGCAGGGAGCGGGCAGGACCGCCTGCAGTCGCAGTTCGCCGGCATCGGCCTGGCCCAGCAGTGGGGGGCGCTGCAGCTGCGTCACCAGCTGGGCCATGAGCAGCACCAGCTGCAAGGGCAGCGCCAGCTCAGCTGGGGGCAGACCCGAGAAAGCGCGCACAGCCAGCGTCGCATGGCCAGGACGATGCTGGCCACAACGCTCGACATGACCTCATCGCTGGGCAAGGTGCACTGGCAGCCGCGTATCAAGGCCAGCGCTTTCGACCAGCATGAAGGAGGCTTCCACGAGCAGCACGCCAACGGCTTTGGCCTGGCGGTGGCCGCAGGCCGCCTGCAGGGCGTGCAGCTCGAAGTCGGCAGCGCGTTCCAGCGTGCGCTCGGTACGCAGTGGCATCTGCAGGCGGACGTGGCAGCCAGCCGACCGCTGGCACTGCGCGAGCAGGCACGCGCGGCGTACCTGCTGGGCGCATCCGGGCAAGCGTTCACCCTGCCCGGCGTGCGCCACAGTGGGCTGGACCATCGGCTGCAGCTGGGTCTGAACTACCAGGCGTCGAACCTGGGCTTCGGCGCGCAGTTGGCCAGCCTGCGCCAGTGGGGTGAGCGCGATGTGCGTGCGGAGCTTCAGTTCGGCTACCGCTTCCGCTGATGGAACGAGCGCGCGGCGCCCCCGCGCCCGGGGGCA
>JAFAFD010000239.1 GCA_023423675.1 Pseudomonadota bacterium
CCCCATGGACGGGTTTACGGCGTCCCCGCAAACCCACAGTGCCCCGCCATCCCACGGAATGCAGGCTTTTGACGTTGCCCTGGATTGAAGCAGGTGCAGGGCTGCAAGCCCTGCAGAAAACCCCCTACCCCGGCGGGCCCTGGGTGCCGACCAGCCGCACCGGCCGCTGGTTGGCCAGCGTCAACCGCTCCAGCGGCTGCGGCCGCTCGATCGCATAGCCCTGCAGCCCCTCCACCCCCATGTCGGCCAGCGTCTGTGCCACCTCGGCCGTCTCCACCCACTCGGCCACCACTTCCATCTGCAGTTCGCGCCCCAGCTCGCTGATCGCCCGCACCGTCGCCCGGCTCACCGCATCGGTGTCCATGTCCCGCACGAACGCGCCATCGATCTTCAGGATGTCCGCCGGCAGCTGCCGCAGATACCCGAACGAGGACAGGCCCGAGCCGAAGTCATCCAGCGCCATCCGGCAACCCCGCGCCTTCACCGCGTCGATGAACGCCCGCGCCTGGGTCAGGTTGCTGATCGCCGCCGTCTCGGTCACTTCGAAACAGAGCTTGGCCGCCAGCGCGCGGTTTCGCTCCAGCAGGTCGCAGACGAAGGCCAGGAAGCTCGGCTCGGCGATCGACTGCGCCGACACGTTGACGTTGCACAGGCCCAGTTGGCGTACATGCGCCGGGCACACCTGCAGGTGGCGGAACAGCAGGCCGAGCACATGGCGGTCCAGCGCCATGGCCATGCCATAGCGCTCCACCGCCGGCAGGAACTGGCCAGGCAGGTGCAGTGCGCCGTCGGCATCGCGCATGCGCACCAGCACCTCGTAATGCAGGTAGCCGGGATCACCGACCTTGGCGATGCGCTGGGCATACAGCAGCATGCAGTTCTCGGCCATCGCCCGGCTCACCCGCTGCAGGCGTTCGGCCTCGTGGCGGCGTTCGTCCAGCGCGAGGCGGTCCTCGTTGAAACAGTGCACCCGGTTGCGGCCGGCCTGCTTGGCTGCATAGCAGGCGCTGTCGGCGGCACTCATCAGCCAGTTCACGTCGGGCGCATCGGCGGTCACTTCCACCACGCCGATGCTGCAGCTGAGCTGCGGGCTGCCCTCGCTGATCGGGAACGTGGCCTGCCCCAGGTTGCGGATCAGCCGCTGCAGCACGCGCTTGGCCTCGTCCTGGCTGGCCCGGCTGAGGAACACCGCGAATTCGTCGGCGCCCAGCCGTCCCACCCAGTCACCGTCACGTACCGCGCCCACCAGGTACTCGGCAAAACCGCGCAGCATCTGGTCACCCGCGGCGTGGCCGAAGCTGTCGTTGACCAGCTTGAAGTGATCCAGGTTGATGTAGCACAGCGAATGCGTGCCGCCCTCCGAGCGGACCTGCAGCAGCGCGCGCTCCAGCAGCCGCTCGATCTCGCGGCGGTTGATCAGTCCGGTAAGCGGATCGTGGCTGGCGTGGTGCTCGATCTCGCGGGCCAGCGCATGGTTCTGGCTGACATCCTCGATGATGGAGAACACCGACAGCCGGCCGCCGGCACTGCGCACGGCGGTGCCGCTCCAGCGGCCCCAGACCAGGCTGCCGTCGCGGCGGCGGAAGCGCAGTTCGCCCGGCCGCAGCTGGCGATCCCAGTCGATGCGACCGTCAGCATCCAGCACCAGCTCGCCATCCATCAGCAGGTCGCCGAGCGCCATCTGCTGCAGCACGTCGCGGCGGTAGTCGAGGATGTCCGCCATGGCCTGGTTGGCCTCCATCACCCGCCCGGCCGCATCCAGCTTCAGCATGCCCACGTTGGCCTGGTAGAAGGCCGCGCGGAAGCGGCTTTCATGCTCGGTCAGGTCCTTGCCGACCCGGCGTGCCAGGGCTATCGCCATCAGGGTGATGACCAGTACCGAAAATCCGCCGACGATGAGCGTGGCGATGCGCACCGTATGTGCCATGCGCAGAAGCGCCTGGGAAAATGCTTCGGCCTGCGATTGCAGCTGCAGGTCCACGTCGTGCACACGCTGCATGTAGTGGTCGCGCACGCGGGGCTGCTGCAGTGATTGCGGCGGCACCGTGTCCAGTTCGTCGATCAGCGACTGCATGGCCAGCAGGTGCGTGTCGGTCTGCCGCCACAACCGGGTGGCTTCACTGAACTCGCCGAGGTCGCGTGCGTAACGGAACGAGAAAATCAGCCGCGAGACGTCCCCGCGTGCGTTGCCGCCGCGAAGGAAGCCCTCTCGCGCCTTCGCCAGGTCCGGCTCGGGCTGTTCCAGTGCCAGGCGCGCGTGCAGATCGCCCAGCGGCACCTGCAGGGCGCGCCGGGCGTCATCCAGATCATGCGCATTGCCGCGTGCCAGATAACGGCTCAGCGCGGCGGTGGCATCCTGCTGGCCACGCGACCAGTGCCCCTGACCCGCAATCCAGGCGGTGGACGCCGCCTGCAGTTCCTGGATCAACGCGGACAGGCCGACCAGTCCGATCGCCATGCCCGTCAGTAGCACAAACCGCACCCACAGACCGCGGGGCATCGGTACCCGCCGCCGGTGCTGCTCCTTGCCTCTACCCATCCCGGATTCCCCCCGAATGCGCCGTGATTACCTCCTGGATCAACCATGCCAGCCTATGGCCGCCCACGTGTGGGCCATGCGAAGCCGGACCTCTTCGTGGCCCGGAACGGACAACGCCAGCCCGGGGGCTGGCGTTGTTCAGGCACATCGGGTGGATCAGTAGCTGCGCGGGCCGCGCGGCTTGAAGCCGTCACGACGCGGCGGACGGCTGTCGCGGTCACCGCCGCGGTCACCACCCGGACCACCGTGGCCACCCGGGGCGCCCGGACCACCGCGACGCGGACCGCCCGGACCGCCCGGTCCACGCTTGTCGAAGCGCGGCTTGAACGGACGCGGTGCCGGGTTGGTGTCTTCACCCGGGGCCAGCGCACGCATCTGCAGCTGCTGGCCGGACACCCACACCTTCTGCAGGTGCGAGAGCACGTCCTGCGGCATCTGCGCCGGCAGGTCCAGCAGCGAGAAGTCGTCGTGGATGTCGATGCGGCCGATGAAACGGCTTTCCAGGCCGGCTTCGTTGGCGATGGCGCCGACGATGTTGGCCGGCTTCACGCCGTGCTGGTGGCCGACCGAGATGCGGTAGGTCTCCATGCCCTGCTCCGGCGCACCGCGCGGCGGCACGTCACGACGCGGGCGCTGCTCGAAGCCACCCTCGCCGTCTTCACGGCGCGGGCCACGTTCGAAGCGCGGGCCACGCTCGTTGCGGTCGAAACGATCGCCGCGCTCCGGACGGTCGCCACGATCGAAACGCTCACGCGGCGCACGCTCTTCACGCGGGGCGCGCACCGGCGGCTGCAGCAGGAACGGGGTATCGCCCTGCAGCATCTTGGCCAGGGCAGCGGCCACTTCGATGGCCGGCACGTTCTGCTCGGTCTCGAAGCGTTCCAGCAGCTGGCGGTAGAAGTCCAGGCCGCCGGCGCCGAGGGTTTCGCTGATGCGCGAGGTGAACTTGTTGATGCGGGTGTCGTTGACCGCTTCCACGCTCGGCAGCTGCATTTCTTCGATCGGCTGGCGGGTGGCGCGCTCGATCTGGCGCAGCATGCCCTTCTCGCGCGGGGTGGCGAACAGGATCGCCTCGCCGCTGCGGCCGGCACGGCCAGTACGGCCGATGCGGTGCACGTAGCTTTCGGTGTCGTACGGGATGTCGTAGTTCAGCACGTGGCTGATGCGCTCCACGTCCAGGCCACGGGCGGCCACGTCGGTAGCCACCAGGATGTCCAGCTTGCCTTCCTTCAGCATGGCGATGGTGCGCTCACGCTGGGCCTGCTGCATGTCGCCGTTGATGGCGGCAGCGGCCAGGCCACGGGCCTGCAGCTTGCCGGCCAGTTCCTCGGTGCCGGCCTTGGTGCGGGCGAAGATGATCATCGCGTCGAACGGCTCGACTTCCAGGATGCGGGTCAGCGCGTCCAGCTTGTGCATGCCGCTCACCCACCAGTAACGCTGGCGGATGTTGGCCGAGGTGGTGGTCTTGGCCTGGATGGTGACTTCGACCGGATCCTGCAGGTAGGTCTGGGC
>JAFAFD010000279.1 GCA_023423675.1 Pseudomonadota bacterium
GCCCATGCTCGGCTGCTTCTCGGCAGCCGAGCATGGGCTCGGCTCTACAGGGGAGGGGGCGCCCTTATAATCGCGCGGTGAGCACCGAACCTGACACCCTCGCCGCGGTCGAGATCGAAACCGCCCCCCTGCAGCTGCTGCACCTGGACGAGCGCCTGGCCGTGGTCAACAAGCCGGCCGGGCTGATGGTCCATGACAGCAAGCTGGCCCGTGGCGAAGACGATTTCCTCGCCGACCGCCTGCGTGAGCAGCTGGGCCGGCTGATCTTCCTGGTGCACCGCCTGGACCGCGCCACCAGCGGCTGCCTGCTGCTGGCCTTCGATCGCGAGACCGCCAGCGTGCTGGGCAAGGCGCTGATGGGCGGCGAGGTCAGCAAGGATTACCTGGCCATCTGCCGTGGCTGGCCGGCCGAGGAGGCCTGGCAGGTCGACCACGACCTGGACGGCGGCCCCGGCAAGCCGGTGAAGAAGCCCGCGGTGACCGACTTCCAGCGCCTGGCCACCGGCGAGCTGTCGGTGCCGGTGGGCGACTTCGCCAGTTCGCGCTATGCGCTGCTGCGCTGCCAGCCGCAGACCGGCCGCTTCCGGCAGATCCGCCGCCACCTCAAGCACCTCTCGCATCACCTGATCGACGATACCAGCCACGGTGACGGGCGCCACAACCGCAATTTCCGCATGCAGGGCGTGCACCGCATGCTGCTGCACGCCGAACGCCTGCGTTTCCCGCACCCCGACGGCGGCACGGTGGACGTGCGCGCGCCGGTGGACGGTGAATTCCAGAAGGCCCTGGACCTGTTCGGCTGGCAGATGCCGTAACCGATCCGGGGTCGGATCCCTTTCCCGCAGGGAAAGGGCTCTGACCCCATCCATCCCGACGTCCCGGCGTTATTTCTTTTCCGGCTCGTCGAGGATCGCCTGCATGTCCTTCTCCAGGTCGGCCATAAGCGGCTTCATCTTTTCCTGGATGGCGATCATCACGTTCTGCATCAGCAGCGGGGTCTTGTCCAGCAGGCTCTGCCCGGCCGAGCTCTCGTAGAACTCGGCCATCGCCAGCACGTCTTCCTTGCTGAAGCTCTTCTTGTAGAGATCCACGTACATCGGCCGCAGCTGCTGCCAGGACAGCGCCTTGGTCAGGGTGGCGGTGGTGCGCTGCTGCATGCGCTGCAGCTGTTCGGTCTGCTGCGGGGTCAGCTGGCGCTGCCGGGCGATGTCTTCGAACTGCTGGCGCTGCATCGTCTCCAGCTGCGGCAGCATGCCGTCCAGCAGGCTCTGCGCACGCGAGGCGGCCAGCAGGCGGTTGATGTCGGCATCGGTGGGCGCCGCGGCCAAGGCCGGCGCGCTGGCCGCTGCCAGTGCCAGCAGCAGCACGGTACGGCGCAGGCCGGTGGACAGGGCGGGAATGAAGCGGGTCATGCGAGGCTTCCTGCGGTACATGGGATGGCCAGCATACCCGCTGCACAGGCGAAGGCGGCGTGTTCGGTGCCTGATCGGCGGCATACGGTGCGCGATGGCAGCCACGGCAACGCGGCTGCCGCTACAATGCGCGGATGGGCAGTGGACCGGTCACCATCAGCGCGCAGCTTGAAATCCCCGACGGCGAGATCGTCGAGCGGTTCGTGCGTGCCAGTGGTGCCGGCGGCCAGAACGTCAACAAGGTTTCCACCGCGGTGGAACTGCGGTTCGACGTGGCCAACTCGCCCTCGTTGCCCGACCCGTTGCGTGAGCGCCTGCTGGCGCGGCGTGACCGGCGGATGACCGGCGAAGGCGTGCTGGTCATCGACGCGCAACGGTTCCGGACCCAGGATCGCAATCGCGAGGATGCGCGCGAGCGGCTGGCGGCCTTCATTCAGGCCGGGTTGAGCGTGCCCAAACCACGCAAGGCCACCAAGCCGACCCACGGGTCGAAACTGCGTCGTCTGGACGCCAAACGCGGGCGCGCGCAGATCAAGCGCGGTCGCTCATCACGTGACTGGGAGTGATTGCTTGAACAAGCCGAATACATTGCTGCCGGCCGTGCCGCCGCAGATGCCGCAGGTCAAACCCAACGCCTTTCTGCGCTGGCTGGCACGCTGCACCCTGCGTATGGGCGGCTGGAAGGTGGTCGGCACCCTGCCCAACGTTCCCAAGGTGGTCTTCATCATCGCCCCGCATTCGTCCAACTGGGACGGCCTGTGGGGCATGGCGGCCAAGATCGCGCTGGGCATGAAGGTGAAGGTGCTGGGCAAGGCCTCGCTGTTCTGGTGGCCGCTGGGCCCGCTGCTGCACAAGCTGGGCGTGATCCCGCTGGACCGCAGCGCGCCGCAGGGCACCGTCGGCCAGGCCGTGGACCTGCTGCGCAACAACGAGAAGATGTGGTTTGCCATCACCCCTGAAGGCACCCGCAAGGCCGTGAAGGACTGGAAGGCCGGCTTCCTGAAGATCGCGCGGATGGCTGACGTGCCGATCCTGGCCGCCTATTTCCACTACCCGGAAAAGACCATCGGCATCGGCCCGCTGTTCCAGCCGACCGGCGATGATGCCGCCGACATGGCCGCCATCCGTGAGTTCTACCGGCCCTGGATGGGCAAGACCCGCGGCACGGTCTGAGCCGGCCACGGCCGGCAACCGAGGCGCCACGTCCGGCACATGCCGGGCGAGCGCGACAGGAGTAGGGTGGAGGGCTGGTATCCCATACCGTCCGCCCAAGGAGCGTTTTACATGTCGCGTACCGTAGTCCTGGCCGCCGCCATCAGCCTGGCGCTGGCGGCCTGTTCCGGCAAGGAGTCCACCCCCGTGTCCGAAGCACAGAAAGCCCCGGCCCAGCAGCCGGCCGAAGCCTCCACCAACCCGCTGCTGAGCGCCAGCACGTTGCCGTTCCAGGCGCCGCAGTTCGACAAGATCAAGGACAGCGACTACACGCCGGCCTTCGAAGAAGGCATGCGCCAGCACCTGGCCGATGTCCGCAAGATCGCTGACAACGCCGAGCCGGCCACCTTCGACAACACCATCGTAGCGATGGAGCGCAGCGGCGAAACCCTGAACCGCGTGTCGCGCATCTTCTTCGGCTTGGTCCAGGCCGATGGCACCGAAGCGCGCCAGAAGATCCAGGAAGACATCGCCCCGAAGCTGGCCGCGCACCAGGACGAGATCAACCTCGACCCGAAGCTGTTCGCCCGCGTGAAGTCGCTGTACGACCAGCGTGACACGCTGGAACTGGACCCGGTGCAGAAGCGCCTGGTCGAGCATTACTACGACGGCCTGGTGCGCGCCGGCGCGCAGCTGTCCGACGCCGACAAGGCGAGCCTGCGCAAGCTCAACGTCGAAGAGACCACCCTCTCCACCCAGTTCCACACCCGCCTGGTGGCTGCAACCGCCGCTGCGGCCGTGGTCGTCGATGACAAGGCCAAGCTGGCCGGCCTGGACGAGAACGCGATCAACAACGCGGCCAACGCCGCCAAGGATCGCAAGCTGGATGGCAAGTTCGTGCTGCCGCTGCAGAACACCACCCAGCAGCCGGTGCTCGGCTCGCTCAGCGACCGCGACCAGCGCGCCGCCGTGCTGAAGGCCTCGGAAACCCGCGCCGAGCGTGGCGACAAGAACGACACGCGCGAGACCGTGCAGCGCCTGGCCCAGCTGCGCGCGCAGAAGGCCAAGCTGCTCGGCTTTGAAACCTTCGCCGATTACCAGCTGGGCGACCAGATGGCCAAGACCCCGGCCGCTGCGCTGAAGCTGCTGACCGACACCGTGCCGGCCGCCACCGCCAAGGCGCGTGCCGAAGCTGGTGAGATCCAGAAGGTGATCGACGCCCAGAAGGGTGGTTTCCAGGTCGCCGCTTCCGATTGGGACTTCTACGCCGAGCAGGTCCGCAAGGCCAAGTACGATCTGGACGAGTCGCAGGTCAAGCCGTACTTCGAACTGGACAACGTGCTGCAGAACGGCGTCTTCTACGCCGCCACCCAGCTGTACGGCATCACCTTCAAGCCGCGCACCGACATTCCGACCTACAACCCGGACATGAAGGTGTACGAAGTGTTCGACAAGGACGGCACCTCGCTGGCCCTGTTCTACACCGACTACTTCAAGCGTGACACCAAGTCCGGCGGTGCCTGGATGGACGTGTTCGTCGAGCAGGACGGCCTGACCGGTGCCAAGCCGGTGGTCTACAACGTCTGCAACTTCACCAAGCCGGCCGATGGCCAGCCTGCGCTGATCAGCTTCGACGACGTCACCACCATGTTCCATGAGTTCGGCCACGCCCTGCATGGCATGTTCTCGAACGTGAAGTACCCGTCGATCGCCGGCACCGCCACCTCGCGCGATTTCGTCGAGTTCCCCTCGCAGTTCAACGAGCACTGGGCGCTGGACCCGAAGGTCTTCGCCCACTACGCCAAGCACTACAAGACCGGCGAAGCGATGCCGCAGGAACTGGTCGACAAGATCCTCAAGGCACGCAGCTTCAACCAGGGCTACGCGACCACCGAGTACCTGTCGGCCGCACTGCTTGACCTGGCCTGGCACACGCAGAAGGCCGATGCCCCGCTGCAGGACGTGGGCGCCTTCGAAGCCAGCGCGCTGAAGAAGTTCAAGGTCGACCTGCCGCAGGTGCCGCCGCGTTACCGCACCACCTACTTCGACCACATCTGGGGCGGCGGCTACTCGGCCGGTTACTACGCCTACTTCTGGGCCGAAGTGCTGGACCATGACGCCTACCAGTGGTTCACCGAACACGGTGGCCTGACGGCGGCCAACGGCCAAGAGTTCCGCGACAAGATCCTCTCGCGCGGCAACAGCGTGGAACTGTCGACCCTGTACCGCGATTTCCGCGGCAAGGACCCGTCGGTGGAACCGCTGCTGAAGTTCCGCGGGCTGAAATAAGAAATGCAAAACGGCGGGGGCAACCCCGCCGTTTTTCTTTATGTAGCGTCGAGCCATGCTCGACTGGCCGTTATGTAGCGTCGAGCCATGCTCGACTGGCCGTTATGTAGAGTCGAGCCATGCTCGACTGGCCGTTATGTAGAGTCGAGCCATGCTCGACTGGCCGTTATGTAGCGTCGAGCCATGCTCGACTGGCCGTTATGTAGCGTCGAGCCATGCTCGACTGGCCGTTGTGTAGCGT
>JAFAFD010000286.1 GCA_023423675.1 Pseudomonadota bacterium
ACTCTACCCCGCCGGGTCCCCATCAAATCCCGGCGATTTCCCAGCAAGTACCCGTCGAGCACCTGCGTTACTGACCGGCCTGGTGCTTGAGCCAAGCGTCGCGTTCGGCGGCCGGCACGGCGAGGAAGGCGCTGCGCACGGCATCGCGTTCCTGCGGCGGGGTGCGCTGGGCCACCAGCGTCAATTGCGTCAACTGCGCGGGGCTGAGCTGGCGCAGCGCGGCCAGTGCGGCCTCGCGCTGCTCCGGCGGCACCAGGCCGAACAGGCCGTGCAGCTTGGGGAACTGCATGCCCAGCTGCGGCCCCAGCCGCCAGCCGTCGCGGAAGGACTGGTCCTGGGCCTGGAACTGCTCGCGCAGGCGCTGCTGCTGTTCGGCCGGCAGCGCGGCAAAGCGGGCGGCCGCCTGGCGGATGCGTTCACGCTCGCCCTCCGGCAACGCCTTCAACGACGCATAGTCGGCACGACGCTGGCGCTGCTGCTCCGGGCTGAGCTGGGCAAAGGCAGCGGGCGAACGCGTATCGGCCACCGGCGCCGGCGCTGCACCGGGCGCTGCCGGTGGCAGCGGTACTTCCAGCGAGGGCGGCGCGGCGGCCAGCGACAACGGCAGGGCCAGCAGCGCGCTGGCAAGCAGGAATTTATTCATCGGCAGCAGCGGTTTCCAGCGCGGCACCGACCGGCTCGGGGCGGGTCGGCTTGGGTTCGGATTCATCCACCGGCAGCGGGCCGCCCGCGGCGCTCCACGCATACAGGTCGGCGTCGGCGGCCAGCGGATAGTCGCGGTCGGCCAGCATGGCGGCGTCCTCGGCCGCGTGGCCATCGGCGGCAGCGGTCGGCTGTACCTCGCTGGCCGGCAGGGATTCAACGGTGACCGGGCCGGACTCGGCGACCACGCCCTCCGGCAGCGGCGCATCGCTGGCCGTCGCGTGGTGCTGCCAGTAGCGCCAGCCCAGGGCGGCCGCCAGCAGTACCGCCACCGTCACCAGCAGGATGACCGGGCCGCGCCAGCGCGACGCACCGCTGTTGGGGCGCCGGCGCTTGGGCGCGCTGCGCTCGTCGCGCTCCGGCGTGCGCCAGCTGGCGGTAGGAGGCTGGTTGTTCGTGGCCGGTGCCGAGGGCTGCTGCAGCTGCTGCAGGCGCTTGGCCGGCAGATCGCGGATGCGCAGCTGCACCTGCTCGGCCAGGCCGCGCCACGCCGCGGCGTCGGGCTGGCCGTGGGCGTCGCGCGGGCAGGCGGCGGCCAGCAGCTGCTGGTAGCCGTCTTCATCGATATCCAGCACACGGGTGGCGATGCCTTCATCCAGGCTGCCACCGACCCGCAGCAGCAGGGCCAGGCGCGGCAGCGGCGGCATCTCGCCCAGGGCGGCCAGCGACGGCGGCCACTGCCCGGCGGCCGGCTCGCGCAGCGCCTGGCGCTGGCCCAGCAGGGTCCAGAAACGGGTCGGCCACTGCGCCATCGGCAGGTCGCTGGCCACCGCGGAGAAAGCGCGCATCACCGCGACCAGGGTCTGCTCGGCGCGGGCGGGGTCACCGCACTGCAGCTCGGCAACCACCAGCGCGCGGCGTTCGACGCCACGCAGGAACGCCGACAGCGCGCCGGCCGCGGTCGAGGAAACAGGGGCGGGCACAGCCGTCATCGGTTACTCCAAAGGTCTGCGGGCATGATAGCGGCAGCCCATCGACGGCCGGCAGGACTTGCGCCCACGGGCACTTCGTGCTGCAGGTTGTGCACAGCATCAATGCGGTCCCCGGCCGAATCGTTGTGAAGCCGCGGACTCACCTTGTTTCAGCAATGTTTCACAGTCAAGTTATTGATTTTATTGATGTTTTAAGTATGGCTATTTTTTGACCAACCCGAGTGTAAAGCCGTCGCCATCGGCCTCACACGCTCCCGCCGACCGGTAACGCACAACGTTATCCACAGAAGATGTGGATAAGACTGAATCTCTAATAGCCACCGATATTTAGGTGACATTTATGATTGCGCGGCAGGCGCGGGCGGCGTGATCGCCTCTGCCATCGGCCCCCGCCCCGCCCGTTACACTGCCCCGATGCTCGACCCCATCCCGACCCTGCAGGTCGCCCTGCCCGTCCCGCTGCCGCGCCTGTTCGACTACCTGCCCCCGGAAGGTCCGGGCCCGGCCGTACCGGTCGGCTGCCGCCTGAAGGTGCCGTTCGGCAACCGCGAGCTGGTGGGGATGGTGGCCGGCCACGGCCAGGTGGACGACGGCCAGGGCCTGCGCCAGGCGCTGGCCTGGTGCGATCCGCAGCCGCTGCTGCAGGGTGAGCTGTGGCAGAGCCTGCAGTGGCTGGCCCGCTACACCCATTCACCGTTGGGCGAAGTGGTGAACACCGCCCTGCCCGGCCCGCTGCGGCACGGCGAGGCCCTGCCCGACACCCATCACTGGGGCTGGCAGCTGACCGCCGCCGGCCAGGCCCAGCGCGAAAAGCTGCGCGCCGGCACCCGCCCGCGGCAACTGGCCGAACTGCTGGGCGAGGCCGTGGTCGACGAAGACGTGCTGGGCGCGCGCATGGAGGACTGGCGCACCGCCGCACGCAGCCTGGCCAAGCGCGAGCTGGCCGAGCGCGTGGCCCTGAGCGTGGCACCGCAACATGCGCAGCCCCTGCCCGGCCCCACCCTCAACCCGGAACAGGCCGAAGCCGTGGCCGCGATCACCGCAGCCGACGGTTTCCATGCCTTCCTGCTGGACGGGGTGACCGGCAGCGGCAAGACCGAGGTCTACCTGCAGGCGATCATCCACTGCCTGGCGCAGGGGAAACAGGCGCTGGTGCTGGTGCCGGAAATCGGCCTGACCCCGCAGACCCTGTCGCGCTTCCGTGGCCGCCTCGGCATCGCGGTGCATGCGCTGCATTCGGGCTTGAACGACAACGAGCGCGCGCGCGTCTGGGCCGCGGCCTCGCGCGGCGAAGCGCGGGTGATCGTCGGCACCCGGTCGGCGGTGTTCACCCCGCTGCCGCAGGCCGGCCTGCTGATCGTCGACGAGGAACACGATGGCAGCTACAAGCAGCAGGACGGCATCCGCTACCACGCCCGCGATTTCGCCCTGGTGCGGGCCAAGGCGCTGGGCATCCCGGTGCTGCTGGGCAGCGCCACGCCCTCGCTGGAAACCCTGCACAACGCCTATGCCGGCCGCTACACCCACCTGCGCCTGAAGCAGCGCGCCGGTGATGCACGGCCGCCCCGCGTGCGCATCCTCGATGTGCGCAAGCGGCCGCTGCACGATGGCCTCTCCGCCGATGTGCTGGCCGGTATCGGCGAACACCTGCAGCGTGGCCAGCAGGTGCTGGTGTTCAAGAACCGCCGTGGCTACGCGCCGGTACTGCTGTGCCACGACTGCGGCTGGACCGCGCCATGCCAGCGCTGCGATGCGCCGATGACCGTGCATGGCGGTGGCCGTCGCCTGCAGTGCCACCACTGCGGTGCGCGGCAGCCGGCGCCCCTGGCCTGCCCGGCCTGCGGCAGCCTCGCGTTGCAGCCGCAGGGCATCGGCACCGAGCGCCTGGAAGAGCACCTGGTCAGCGCCTTCGCCAATTACCCGGTGGTGCGCATCGACCGCGGCACCACCTCGCGCCGCGATGCGCTGGAACAGCAGCTGGCGAAGCTCGGCGACCAGCCCGGCATCCTGGTCGGCACGCAGATCCTGGCCAAGGGCCACGACCTGCCCAAGTTGACCCTGGTGGTGGTGGTGGGCATCGACGAAGGCCTGTTCTCGGCCGACTTCCGCGCTAGCGAGAAGCTGGCCCAGCAGCTGATCCAGGTGGCCGGCCGCGCTGGTCGCGCGCGCGATCCCGGCGAGGTCTGGCTGCAGACCCACCACCCGGGGCACCCGTTGCTGGAAACCCTGGTGAGCGGTGGCTACCACCCGTTCGCGCAGGCCGAATTGAACCAGCGCCAGGCCGCCGGCTTCCCACCGTTCGCGCACCTGGCGCTGATGCGTGCCGAAGCGCAGCAGCTTGAACATGCCAACGCCTTCCTGCTGGCGGCGCGGCAACTGCTGGGCGAGCAGAACGTGGTGGAGGCCTATGGGCCGATGCCGGCGCCGATGCCGCGTCGCGCCGGTTACCAGCGCACGCAGCTGCTGCTGTCCGCGCTGCAGCGGCCGCCGCTGCATGGCGTGCTGGCCCAGCTGGTGCCGCAACTCTACGCGCTGCCGGAGGCGCGCAAGGTGCGCTGGTCGCTGGATGTGGATCCGACGGATCTGTATTGAGGGGTCTGCCACATCCGCCGGGCATGGCCCGGCGCTACCTCTCAGGTCAACGGTGACATCACGCCGCGCTGGTACGCCGGGCGCTCGCGCAGGCGCGCATACCAGTCGGCCACGTTCGGCAGGTCGGGGCGCTGGATCGGCAGTTCGAACCAGGCATAGATCAACGAACCCAGCGGGATGTCGCCCATCGCGAACTTCTCGCCCGACAGCCACGGCTGCCTGGCCAGCGTCTCATCGGCCATCTTCAGGTAATCACCGGCGCGCACGATGGCGGCGTTGATGCGTGCTTCGTCGCGGTCGGCCGGCGCGGTGCGCATGATGCCCCAGATCAGTTCGGAGTACAGCGCGGCCATCCGCGAGGTGCTCCAGTCCATCCACTTCTCGGCCTGCGCGCGTTCCATCGCGTCTTCGGCATACAGCGTGCCCAGCGAATAGCGCGCGCTCAGGTAGCGCACGATGGTGTTCGATTCCCACAGCGGCAAGCCGTGGTCTTCGATCACCGGCACCAGGCTGTTGGGGTTCATCGCCACGTATTCGGCCGACTGCGTGCCGCCGTGGCTGCCGCCCACTTCGATGGATTCGTACGGCAGCCCGATTTCTTCGGCGCACCACAGCACCTTGCGGACGTTGCTGGAATTGCGGCGGCCCCAGATCTTCAACATTGCGGATTTCCCTGCCTGCAGCGGTGCGCCCAGGTGGCGCGGAAACGCTACGATACGCCCATCCACAGGGAGAGACGACGTGACTGCATGGGATGCTTTTAACTACGTTCTGCTGGCAGCAGGGCTGGTGATGCTGGTGCTGGGCTACCGACGTTCCAGCCGCAACCAGCTGCTGTGCGCCGGGCTGTTGCTGCTGGCCTTCAACGGCGTCGAGGATTTCGCCGCCGGGTTTGCCGACGGCCATGCGGGTTCGGATGCGCGGGTGATCTGAATCACGGCGTCGATATGCCGGCCAGCGGCCGGCACTACCGGTTTTTCCGATATGCCGGCCAGCGGCCGGCACTACCGGCCTTTCTGATATGCCGGCCAGCGGCCGGCACTACCGGTCTTTCTGATATGCCGGCCAGCGGCCGGCACTACCGGTTCTTCTTCGGCAGCGCGCGCACGTAGGACGATTTGCCGTCCTTCTTCAGCTCGAACAGGCCGATGGCCGCCAGCAGGTCGCTGAGCTTGCCGTAGCCATAGTTGCGCGGGTCGAATGAGGCCTGATTGCCGATCTGGCTGCCGACCGGGCCCAGGTGTGACCAGCCATCCTCGCCCTCGGCCGCCGATACCGCACGCCGCAGCATCTTTACCAGGCGCGTGTCATTGCGCAGTTCAGCACTGTTCTTGCGCGGGCGCACTTCATCACTGGCCACCTGCCCGCTGGGCGCCTGCCCGGCCTCGGCCTCGACGTCGGGCACGCTGGCGTGGGTCTGGCCCAGGGCTTCCAGGTAGGTGAACTTGGAGCAGGCGTTGACGAAGGGCTCGGGCGTCTTCTTCTCGCCGAAGCCATACACCTTCACGCCATCGGTCAGCAGGCGCATCACCATCGGGGTGAAGTCGGCATCGCTGGAGACGATGGCGAAACCATCGAGGTTGCGCGCGTAAAGAAGGTCCATCGCATCGATGACCATGGCCATGTCCGAGGCGTTCTTGCCCTTGCTGTAGGCGAACTGCTGGATCGGGCGAATGGCGTACTCGTGCAGCACCGATTCCCAGCCTTTCAGGCGCGGGCTTTTCCAGTTGCCATAGGCACGGCGCACGTTGGCCACGCCGTAGCGGGCGACCTCGGCCAGGACTTCGTCGATCTTCGAGGCCGGTGCATTGTCGGCGTCGATCAGCAGGGCGATGCGCTTTTCCGGTTCGGACATGGTTTCCTCGGTGGGCTGCAGGCTGAGCGGAGTATCACCCATGGCCACTGGCCGCCATGTGACGTGCGATGATGCTGGGCGACATCCATCCCCCTCTGGAGTACGTCGATGCGCCGCGAACCAGTCCCCCACCTGGTCATCATCGGCGGCGGTTTTGCGGGCCTCTGGGCCACCCGGGCCCTGGCCCGCGAGAAGATCAGGATCACCCTGCTCGACCGCCGCAACCACCACCTGTTCCAACCCCTGCTGTACCAGGTCGCCACCGCCGGCCTGTCCGCCCCCGATATCGCCGCGCCGCTGCGCCACATCCTCGGCCACCAGCGCAACGTGGAAGTGCGCCTGGGCGAGGTCGTCGCCATCGACAAGGCCACCCGCCAGGTGCAGCTGGCCGACGGCAGCAGCCTGGGCTACGACAGCCTGCTGCTGGCCACCGGCGCCACCCACGCCTACTTCGGCAACGACCAGTGGGCCGGCGATGCGCCGGGCCTGAAAACGCTGGACGATGCCATCGCCCTGCGCCGCAAGCTGCTGCTGGCATTCGAGCGCGCCGAGGCCGAACCGGACCCGGCGAAGAAGGCCGCATGGCTCAGCTTCGCGGTGGTCGGCGGCGGCCCCACCGGCGTCGAACTGGCTGGCACCCTGGCCGAGATCGCCCGCCACACGCTGCGCAATGAGTTCCGCCACATCGATCCGGCCAGCGCCAAGGTGCGCCTGGTCGAGGCCGGCCCGCGCGTGCTGTCCTCGTTCCCCGAGGTGCTTTCGCTGAAGGCGCGCCGGCAGCTGGAGAAACTGGGCGTGGAAGTGCTGACCGGCACCCCGGTGAGCGACATCGACAGCCTCGGCTTCAAGCTGGGCGAACAGTTCGTGCCTGCACGCACCGTGGTCTGGGCCGCCGGCGTGGCCGCCTCGCCGCTTGCGCGCACGCTGGACGTGCCGCTGGACCGTGCCGGCCGCGTGCAGGTGCAGCCCGACCTGACCCTGGCCGGCCACCCCGAACTGTTCGTGGCCGGCGACCTGGCCGCGGTGAACCAGGCCAACGGCAAGCCGGTGCCCGGCGTGGCACCCGCCGCCAAGCAGATGGGCAAGTACGTGGCCGATGTCATCCGCGCGCGCCTGCATGGCAAGCCGACACCGGGGCCGTTCAAGTACGCCGACTACGGCAACCTGGCCCCCATCGGCCGCATGGCCGCCATCGTGCATCTGGGCAGGCTGCAGCTGTCCGGCGTGCTGGCCTGGGGGTTCTGGCTGGCCGCGCACGTGTTCTTCCTGATCGGTTTCCGCAACCGCGTGGTGGTACTGCTGAACTGGGCGGTGGCGTACTGGAGCTACCAGCGCAGCGCGCGCATCATCTTCGGCGATGACCAGGAAGACCGACGGCCCAGGTAGATCCACGCCATGCGTGGATGATTGAACCCCGCCTCCCAATTACGACTCAAAGGAATGCCATGACCACCCCCACCGCACAGCAGAAGCGCGCACGCACCGCCCTTGAACAGTTGCTGGGCACCGAAGAAGGCGAGGACAGCGTCGACCTGTTCGTCCAGCATCATCTGGACGAGATCGAAGCCGATTACTGGAACGCGCAACTGGGCACGGCCACGCCGGCGGCCGGCGCGGTGCTGGGCCTGCTGCAGCCACGCGAGCCGTGGGAAGACGAAGGTTCGGTGCACGTCGATTTCGAGCTGCCGGGCGACGCTGAGCACGGCGACGGCATTCACGCACGCCATGTGCAAATGAGGGTGTAGAGCCGAGCCCATGCTCGGCTCCTGAACTGCCAACGCAGCCGAGCATGGGC
>JAFAFD010000432.1 GCA_023423675.1 Pseudomonadota bacterium
CGCTGCTGCAGTACTACGGCGTCGCCGCCACCTGCCGTGCCTCGCTGGCGTTCTACAACACGCACGCCGAGATCGAGCGCTTCATGACCGCACTGACCAAGGTGCGCAAGCTGCTGGGCTGAGGCCACGCAGCGGGGAAGTCGGGGTCAGAACCCTTTCGCACCGCAAAAGGGCTCTGACCCCGACAGCTTCCCAGCGAACCGCCGCTGCGACTGCACCGCCTTCCGTATCGATGCGAGATCCTGCGCAGGAATACCCTGCTCGATGAACTCCGCATAGCGCCTGCGCCGCTCATGCC
Organism: Pseudomonadota bacterium; assembly: GCA_023423675.1. GTDB lineage: Bacteria > Pseudomonadota > Gammaproteobacteria > Xanthomonadales > Xanthomonadaceae > Stenotrophomonas. The sequence goes on from JAFAFD010000432.1 coordinate 299, forward strand.
CATCGGTGGCAATCAGCTCGAACGCCGGATGCGGCACGAGCAATGCATTCGCCCTGCCCTGCGCATTCGCGCGGTAGCTTGACCAGCGATAGTCCCCGGCATGCGCCACCATTCCCGCCCGCACCGGATTGAGCTCGATGGAGCGCTGGCAGGCCAGCAGATAGCGAACCGTATCCACCAACGTGGAATGGAAGCGCCCTTCCCACAGGGTTCCCGTGCGCTGCTGCCGTTCATTCACACGTCGAACGTAGGCAAGGTTCACCGCCTGCATCATTCCTGACAAGCCACCGGGCGCATCCGGTGTCACCAGCAGGTGGACGTGGTTGCCCATCAGCACATAGGCGTGGATGCGGCAGTGATGGTCGATCGCACGATCGCGAAGCAGACCCAGATACAGCGCAGGATCAGTGCTGCTGAAGAAGACTGGCTGACGGTTGTTGCCACGTTGGATGACGTGCTGTGGGTAGCCGGGTGCATTCGATACGACGCGGGCGAGGCATTGGCGTTTCCGGAAGCGAAGGGATCAGAGCCCTTTCGCGCTGCGAAAGGGATCTGACCCCGACTCCACCCCCGTGCTTTCCCCACGCTTCCATGCGCGCGGGGTACAGCCCATCTGCGTGCGGAACGCCTTGCTGAAATGACTTAGGCTGGAGAACCCCACCGCCAGCGCGGTATCAGTGACGCTGTGTCCGCCGTGCAGCATCCGGCCTGCGGCCTGCAGCCGCACTTCGCGCAGGTGGCCATGCACCGACGTCCCCACCAGCGCACGGAAACCCGCCTGCAGGCGCTTCTCACCCAGCCCGACCTCGCGCGCCAGCCGCTCCAGCGGCCACTCCTCGCCGAAGCGCGCATCCAGCAGCGCGCGCGCCTGCAGCACCCGTTGCCGCTCGCGCGCGGCAACAAGGGCCGGCTGTCCGAGGCCGAGGCGATGGCTGCATTGGCCTGAATCCGACCCCTCCGGTAGCGGGGTCAGATCCCTTTCGCACCGCGAAAGGGCTCTGACCCCATCACGTGCAGAACCCGGCCGCGCGCAATCGTCTTTCCCTCCCACAGCTCGACATCCGCTCCCACACTGGCCACGGCAAGCGCCTCCTCCGGGCAGAGAAACGCAACGGGAAGTTCGTAGCTCTCCCCAAGCACGGCTCGTCCTTCCTGCAACAGCAGGCGGCATTCAAATGCACGGCCCGCCACGGACAGCGGACAGGCGTATACCTGCCCCACGATGTCACCCCGCCTCCCACCCTCGGCGCTCGACAGGAAGCGAACAGAGACAACAGCGTCGAATCGCATGGTCATGCCCTCAAGATCCTCCCTGGATCCAGGTTCCCATAGTGCCGTCACTTTCGCAGGGATGGGGTCAGATCCCTTTCGCACCGCGAAAGGGCTCTGACCCCGCACCATTTTGCGGGCGCCCCCGCCCCACCTAGAATGGCGGCATGAGCACCCTGACTTTCCGTGCCGCCACGTCGGCCGACATCCCCGCCCTGATCACCCTGGTCACCTCGGCCTACCGTGGCGACGCCAGCCGCGCCGGCTGGACCACCGAGGCCGACCTGCTGGACGGCGCCCGCATCGATGCCGAGGGCATCCAGGGCGACCTCGACCGCCCGCGCTCGACCATCCTGCTGGCTGAACGCGAGGGCCGCCTTGTGGCCTGCGCCCATATCGCCGATGTCGACGGCAAGGGCTATTTCGGCATGTTCTCGGTCGACCCGGCCCAGCAGGGCGGTGGCGTCGGCAAGCAGCTGATGGATGCGGCCGAAGCCCATGCCGCGCGCGAGTGGAACGTGCCGGTCATGCAGATGACGGTGATCGACGTGCGCGACGAACTGATCGCCTTCTACGAGCGCCGCGGCTACCAGCGCACCGGCATCAAGAAGCCGTTCCCCTATGGCGACGAGCGCTTCGGCATTCCCAAGCGCGACGACCTGCGCTTTGAAATCCTGGAAAAGCCGCTGGCCGGGGCTTCGGCATGAGCGACACCTGGACCTTCGTCTGCGCCGGCGCCGAGCTATTGCCGGGCGAAATGAAGAGCGTGTTCGATGAAGTGACCGGCACGCCGATCGTGGTGTTCAACCTCGATGGCGAGCTGTATGCGCTGGAAGACCAGTGCACGCACGAGGAGTTCGAGCTGTCCTCGGGCGAGTTCAACACCGACGAAGGCAGCATCGAGTGCGTGCTGCACGGCGCGCGCTTCGACGTGCGTGATGGCCGCGCCCTGTGCGCCCCGGCCTATACCGCGGTGCCCAAGTTCCCGACCAAGCGCGAACACGACGCCATCTGGACCCGCGACGACCGCGTGTGATCCGAGCGGGGGCGCCCATGCCCCCGCCGTCGCGCCCCCCCTCTGCCGACCGTCATCCACCCATGGGGTGGATCTACTACAGATTGGCCACCCGCGCCCTCTGCGCGCCCTCCCAGCGCCCCTGCGCGCCGCTTACGCACCCCTGCCAAACGCGCAGATGCGAATCATTATCGTTGATGTTATCCTTCGCCCCGACTTCGTAACGGTTTGTAACGAACCGCACCATGGCTTCGCCTGCGGCCACCGCCACGCTGTGCCAGCTCGCCCGCCAGGGGTGGCCACTGCTCGTGGCCGCGCTGCTGACGCTGTGGCTGGGGTGGTCGGCGCTGAATGAGGGGCGCGATGTCCTTACGGATGTCACCCTGCAGCCAGCTGCGGCGGCGCTGGATGCCCACGCCAGCGAGCCGCCAGGTGAATCACCGCCACGCGAGCCTGTCGCCCCGCGCATCGAGTCCGGGGCAGAAGGTGGCCACGGCGATGGCACGCCCCTGCTGCATCGCCTGTGCCTTCTCGTTCCAGCGTCGGGCCCGCAGACCCTGCGCGTGCCTGTGCGCAACGTGGCGCCGGTGCGCCTTGCGGCACGCCGTCAGCCCCCCTCGCATGCACCACCCGCACTGCTGAGCTGAGCCGCCCGCCGGCCCATCCGTCGCACCCGCGCGTCCGCGCCAACCATCCCCACGCCTTCTGTCCCGTCGACCACCGTGCCGACGGGCTCTTCCCGCATCCGGCAAAGCCCATCCCATGACCTCGATCAAGAGCCGCAAGCACGCCTCCCCGCTTCGTTCCCTGCCCCTGGCCACCGCCAGCCTGGCCGCCGGCCTCGGCCTGGCCGCGCTGCCAACCATGGCCATGGCAGACGCCACCGACAACGCCCGCACGCTGGACAAGATCGACGTGCATGCCACGCGCGGCTACAAGGCCGACAAGGTCGCCTCGCCAAAGTTCACCCAGCGCCTGCAGGACACGCCGCAGACGATCCAGGTCATCACCAGCGACCTGTTCAACCAGCAGGGCGCCACCACCCTCACCGAAGCGCTGCGCAACAGCCCGGGCGTCGGCACCTTCTATGCAGGTGAGAACGGCAACACCACCACCGGCGATGCGCTGTTCATGCGCGGCTTCGACACGTCCAACAGCCTGTTCGTGGACGGTGTGCGCGACCTGGGCTCGATCGCGCGCGATGTCTTCAACATCGAGCAGGTGGAAGTGACCAAGGGCCCGGCAGGTACCGACAACGGCCGCTCGGCACCGACCGGTGCCATCAACCTGGTCAGCAAGCAGGCCAACCTGCAGGACGCGACCTCGGCCAGCGTTTCGCTGGGCAGCGACCAGCAACGCCGTACCACCGCCGACTGGAACCAGTCGCTGGGTCCCACCAGCGCACTGCGTATCAACGGCATGTGGCAGGACAGCGACCAGCCCGGCCGCGACCACGTGCAGAACAAGCGCTGGGGCATCGCACCGTCGCTGGCCTTCGGCCTGGGCACCGAGACCCGTTATTACCTCAACCTGCTCTATGTGAAGCAGGACAACGTGCCCGATGGCGGCGTGCCGACCCTGGGCCTGCCGGGCTGGACGCCGCAGCCGACGCTGGAAGCGCTGGCCGGCCATCCGGTGGATCCGGAAAACTTCTACGGCACCCGTGCAGACCACGACGACGTGACCGCGAAGATGGCCACGTTCCGCTTCGAGCATGACTTCAACGACAGCGTGCGCCTGACCAACACCGCCCGCTGGGGCCGCACCGAACAGGACTACCTGCTCACCGCCTTCATGGGCACCGGCGTGCGCGGCGCCAACGGCCGTCCGACCGGCAACATCACCTATACCAACGCAGCAGATCTTTCGACCTACGCGATCGCGCGCAGCCTGCCGACCTTCAAGGACCAGCGCAACACCATCCTGACCGACCAGGTGAACCTGCGCGCCGACTTCAACACCGGCGCGGTGGGCCACGCCCTGAGTGCCGGCCTGGAATTCACCCGCGAAGAACTGGACAGCCAGGGCCAGGCCGCCACCGGTGGCAGCAGCTGGCCTGCGGCGAACCTGTACGACCCCGACTGGAACGTGGCTGGCCTGACCTGGGCGCACAACGGTGCCGACGCGCACGGCAAGACCACCACGTCCTCGGCCTACGTGTTCGATACGTTGTCGTTTGGCGAGAGCTTCCTGCTGACCGCAGGCGTGCGTGCCGATCATTACAAGACCGAGTATGCCAGCGCCTCGGTGTGTGGCGGCCGTGGCGGCCCGGTGTGTGGCAGCAACCCGACCGGCACCGTGCTGCGCAATCCCACGCTGGAAGCCTCCGATACGCTGCTGAACTGGAAGCTGGGTGCCCTGTACAAGGTCGGCAACACCGTCAGCGTCTACGCCAATTACGCAATTTCGCAGCAGCCTCCGGGCGGTGCCAACTTCCAGCTGAGCAGCTCGGCCAGCAGCGCCGACAACCCCAAGCTGGACCCGCAGAAGGCCAAGACATTCGAAGTGGGCAGCAAGTGGGGCTTCCTCGATGATGCGCTGGCGTTGAACCTAGCCCTGTTCCAGACCGATGTCGACAACGAGATCAACACCACCGTGCTCGACGACGCCGGCAACCCGACGCAGACCGGCAGCAAGCGGGTCAAGGGCGTGGAGCTCTCCGCGGTCGGCCGCCTGACCGACAACTGGTCGATCACCGCCGGCTACAGCCACCTGGATACCGAGGTGAAGGAAGGCGCCAAGGTCGCCGCGGACGGCACCACCAATCTCACCTACACGCCGGCCGACACCTTCACCGGCTGGACCAGCTACACCCTGCCGTTCGGCCTGACCCTCGGCGGTGGCGTGCGCTACGCCGGTGGCATGCACCGCGGTACCGACGGTGCCGTCGGCACTCCGGCGTTCACCAAATCTTATGTGGTCTATGACGCGGTGGTGTCCTGGGCGATCAACGACAACGTGTCGCTGCGCTTGAACGGCTACAACCTGTTCGACAAGCAGTACGTGGCCAGCATCAACAAGAGCGGCTACCGTTACACCCCGGGTGCCCCGCGCAACTTCCTGCTCAGCGCGGACGTCCGTTTCTGATGGCCAAGCGCGGGAGAGCCGGACTCTCCCGCGCATCAACGAGGAACCCGCATGCTGCTGCACATCCCCAACGTGCTGGTACCCGAAGAGGTCAGCCTGATCCGCCAGCAGCTGGACGCGGCGCAATGGGCCGACGGGCGCGAAACCGTCGGCGCCCAGGGCGCGCAGGTAAAGCACAACGAACAGCTTCCCGATGCCTCGGCATTGAAGGCCGAGCTCGGCCAGGGCGTGCTGGCCGCGCTGCGGCGCAACCCGCTGTTCTTTGCGGCCACGCTCCCGCTGAAGATCCTGCCCCCCCGTTTCAACCGCTACAGCGGCGGCGGCACCTATGGCTTCCACGTCGATGGCGCGGTGATGAACCTGGCCCACGGCGAGCAGCTGCGCTCGGACATCTCCTGCACCCTGTTCCTGTCCGCGCCGGAGGAGTACGACGGCGGCGAGCTGGTGATCAGCGATACCTACGGCGAGCACGAAGTGAAGCTGCCGGCCGGCGACCTGATCGTGTACCCGTCCAGCAGCCTGCACCAGGTCAACCCGGTCACCCGTGGCGCGCGCGTGGCCTCGTTCTTCTGGGTGCAGAGCATGGTCCGTGACGACGTGCAGCGGCGTCTGCTGTGGGAGATGGACACCTCCATCGAACGCCTGCGGCAGACCGGCGGCGATGCCGGCGCGGTGCTACAGCTGACCGGCGTGTACCACAACCTGCTGCGGCGCTGGAGCGAGGTCTGAGGCCAGCGTCGCGGCCCTGCGACACTCTGGCAATCATTCTCATTTGCAACCGCTAACAGCTCTCATTACAATCACGCCCCGTTGACGTCGGATGGCCCGGCGCACACCCAGGGGTTGCCTGCCTTGCGTCGCCCGTTCCGCCCTCGCCCGCTTCGCCTCGTGCAGTTCGGTACCGCCATGCGCGGTCATCGCCCTGCGCTGGCCAGCCTGTTGGCGTGGGTGGCGATGCTTGCGTTGCTGCTGGGCACCCTGCCGCTGCTGCCGCACGGACAGGCTGACGCCGCCGTCCAGGCCTGGCAGCAGCCGGTGGAAGGCCGCGGCGGTGAAGTGCCGGTGGAAGAAGACGCGCCGGCCAAGCTGCGCCGCTGCGTCTGCACGCCGACCAAGGCGGCCGACAAGTCGCCGCCACCGCCGCTGCTGATGGCCAGCCAGTGGCTGCGCAGCGAACTGGATCTGCTTCCCCTCGCCCCGGCCAACGCCGGGGTGCGTCCGCATTGGCCACTGGCCGCACCGGACATGCCCTGGGCCGACGCGCCCGGGCGTCGCCAACAACGCGGCCAGGCGCCGCCGCTGGCCTGATCTTCGGCCCCGCGTGACCGCGCCTGCGGTCGCGCCTGCGCGCCGCTGCCTGCTCCATCCCCTGCTGCATCCCTGCTGCCCCTGACCGGGGCTCCCCGTGCATGCCGCGCGTTCCGCGCCGGCAGCGCACCATCCTGGATCCTTCGAGGTTACTGCCATGGCCCAGCGCCATCGTGTCCGTTCGTCCCTGTCCCGCCACCTGCTGACCAGCGCCGTGCTGGCCGCCTTCGCCAGCCCCGTCTTCGCCAACGGCGAGGCCGCCGCCCCGCAGACCCTGGACAAGGTGGTGGTCACCGCCGCCGGTTTCGAACAGAAGGTGGTCGATGCGCCGGCCAGCATCAGCGTGGTCAGCCGCGAGGAACTGGCCAAGCGCCCGTACACCAGCCTGGTCGATGCGCTGCGCGACGTCGAAGGCATCGACGTCGGCCTGGAAGCCACCGACAAGAACGGCCGCGCCACCATTTCCATGCGTGGCCTGCCGTCCGAATACACCCTGGTGCTGATCGACGGCCGCCGCCAGAGCAACGTCGGCCAGCTGTACCCGAACAACTTCGGCGGCGGCCAGTTCTCCTACCTGCCGCCGCTGGACGCCATCGAGCGCATCGAAGTGGTGCGCGGCCCGATGTCCACCCTGTACGGCTCGGATGCGATGGGCGGCGTCATCAACATCATCACCCGCCGCAACCAGGACAGCTGGCACGGCTCGCTCAGCCAGGGCTTCACCGTGCAGCAGGACGACCAGTTCGGCGACGCGCGCACCACCGATGTCTACCTCAGCGGCCCGCTGCTGAAGGATCGCGTCAGCATGGCCGTGCGCGGCAGCTACTACGATGCCAAGGCCTCCAACCCCGAATGGGATGCGCTGACCCTGCCCGATGGCACGCTGTGGGAGCGCAGCATCGGCTTCGGTGGCGGCGGCAAGTCGGTGGCCAACACCAACTGGAATACCGGCCTGCGCCTGGATTTCCGCATCAACGACGACCACGAGTTGTGGCTGGACTACGACGTCTCGCGGCAGAAGTACGACAACAGTGAAGGCCAGACCGGCACCCTGGACAGCCTGGCCAGCCTGTGGCGCGTCGGCAACGCGGTCATCCCCAACCCGAACGGCAGCGGCACGATCACCCGCCGCGTGGTGCAGCCGCGCGTGGGCTACACCGCCTACCAGCGCTATGAGCGCGACCAGCTGTCACTGACCCACCAGGGCCGCTACAGCTTCGGCACCTGGCAGACCTCGCTGACCCACAGCAAGAGCAACAACCTCGGCCGCTCGCTGCCGCTGACCCTGGACGAGCGCGCCAACCTGCAGACCCTATGGAACGATGTCTGCCAGCGCACCGGCGCCGCCAACAACTGCGCGGCCGGCCGCAGCAACGCACTCGGTGCGCTCAACGCCGAAGAGATGGCGCGCCTGCAGGCCTTCCTGCCGCGTCCGCTGCGCACCATGGAACTGGAAGGCTACGTGCTGGACACGATGCTCGACCTGGACTTCGGTGCGCACAAGCTGACCGTCGGCGGCCAGTACAACGACACCGACATGATCGACGGCGTGTTCGGCATGGATGGCGCCGGTTACCGCAGCAACACCAAGCAGAAGCACCGCATGTGGGCGCTGTTCGCCGAGGACAACTGGTCGCTGACCGACACCCTGACCGCGACCTTCGGCCTGCGCTACGACGACCACAACGTGTTCGGCAGCCCGTCAGCCCGCGCGGCTACCTGGTGTGGAATGCCAGCGACGCCTGGACCTTCAAGGGTGGCGTCAGCACCGGCTACAAGACCCCGCGCCCGGACCAGCTGTTCCCCGGCATCAGCGGCTTCGGCGGCCAGGGCGTGCTGCCGCTGGTGGGCTCGCCCAACCTGAAGCCTGAAACCAGCACCAACTACGAGCTGGCCGCGTACTACGAAGGCCAGCGCTGGGGCCTGAACGTCACCGGCTTCATCAACAAGTTCGAGGACAAGATCGCCAGCGGCGGCACCTTCCCGAACTGCGAAGTGGCCCCGGCCGGCAGCGGCTACTGCGTGGACATCGGCCCGGGCTGGGCCGAACTGGGCTACAGCACCTTCACCCAGAGCGTGAACATCGACAAGGCCGAAACGCGTGGCGTGGAAATGGCCGCGCACGTCGACCTGCTCGACAGCCTGCAGCTGCGCGGCAACTACACGTGGACCAAGAGCGAGCAGACCAGCGGCGCGCAGAAGGGCCTGCCGATCGCCGGTACGACCCCGGCAAAGCACATGGCCAATGCCAGCCTCAACTGGCAGCTCAACGATGCCATCAGCCTGTCGCTGATCGGCGAAGGCCGCTACGACCGTTACCGCGACACGATCCTCGACGCCAACGGCGCCAGCCACAACCGCTACTACCAGGACTACGCGATCTTCCACCTGGGCGGCAGCTGGGATGCCACCCCGTGGCTGACCTTCAATGCACGCATCAACAACCTGCTGGACAAGAACTTCGTCTCGCAGTCATGCCTGCTGATCAGCCAGAGCGAGTTCAATTGCGTGGATGACTATGCAACCAAGGACCAGCGCCGCAGCTACTGGATCTCGTTGAACGCGAAGTTCTGACCAGCATCCACGCATGGCGTGGATCTACTGCCCCGGTAGTGC
>JAFAFD010000441.1 GCA_023423675.1 Pseudomonadota bacterium
GCTTACATGGACGTACTTGCAGCGTCCCCCTCAACCGGACCCACCCCGCCATCCCACAGGAAACGCGCTTCTGCTGTCGCTCCGGCTCTGGCCGTTGCGTCTGCGGGTGCAGCGCTGCAAGCCCTGCAACAAAACCCTCCTTGACCGCAACCAGTCCGGCCCCGGAGAATTACGGGATTAATTCTCATTTGCTGTTGCGCAGGATGCGGCCGGCAGCCTCGACGGCCTCTCTCCCCGATGTTCAAGAACGTCCTGTTCCAACTGCACTGGCTGCTGGGCATCACGGCCGGCACGATCCTGGCCATCATGGGCCTCAGCGGCGCCACGCTGTCCTTCGAGGACGAGCTGCTGCGTGCCGCCAACCCTGGCTTCGCCGCCATCGCCGAACACCACGACGACGGCCAGCAGCCGCTCGCGCTGAGCGAACTGGTGCCGCTGCTGCAGGCCGGCAGCGAGCGCCCGCTGCAACGCCTGCGCGTGGACGCCACCGGCCAGCGCCCCTCGGTGGCGCGCTTCGCCGGCGGCAAGGACCACTGGGTCTACTTCAACCCCTACAACGGCGAACGCTTCAGCCACCTGCGTGGCCAGGCGTTCTTCGATTTCGTCGAAGACCTGCACCGCCACCTCGCGGCCGGTGAACGCGGCAAGGTCGTGGTCGGCAGCTGTGCCATCGCCCTGCTGTTCTTCGCCCTGTCCGGCCTGTACCTGCGCTGGCCGCGCCGCTGGTGGCACTGGCGCAGCTGGCTGGCAGTGGAATGGAAGCGCAGCGGCCGCGGCTTCCTGTGGAGCCTGCACTCGGTGATCGGCACCTGGGTGCTGCTGATCTACCTGATGAGTGCGCTGACCGGCCTGTGGTGGTCGTTCGACTGGTACCGCGGTGCGGCCAATTCGGTGCTGGGCGTGACCCCGCCGGCCAAGCACAAGGTCGCGCCCGATGCCGTGCTCGACCTGCAGCATGTCGAGGACACGCTGTATGCGCAGCCGGGCGTGCGCAGCGGTTACATCGACCTGCGCCTGCCGGAAAAACCGGGCCAGGTGCTGAACGTGCGGGTGATGTCCGGCGACCCGGCCCTGCGCGGCGGCCACCACGACCGCGCGCATGACCTGCTGCAGCTGGACCCGGCCAGCGGCGCGCTGCTCGATGCACGCCCCTACGAGCGCCAGGGCACCGGCGGCAAGCTGGCCACCAGCGTGTTCGCGCTGCATTCGGGGAGCTACTTCGGCCTGCCCGGCCGCGTGGTGGTGATGCTCAGCAGCCTGGCCATGTGCCTGTTCTTCATCACCGGCTGGATGCTGTACCTGGACCGCCGGCGCAGCCAGCGCGCAGCACGTGCGCTGCGGCAGACCCTGCCTGCGGCGCAGGAAAGCGGCGGCGAAGGCACGCCGTGGCGGGTGATCCATGCCAGCCAGAGCGGCCTGGCCGAACAGCTGGCCTGGCGCGCGGCAGCGCAGCTGCAGGCCGCCGGCCACCCGGTGCAGGTGCTGCCACTGGCGCGGGTCACGGCTGCGCTGCTGCAGGACAGCCCGCAGGTCCTGTTCGTGCTCAGCACCTTTGGCGATGGCGAGCCGCCGGACAACGCCCGTCGTGCCGCACGCCAACTGCTGTCCCAGCGCGTGGATCTTTCGGGCCTGCGCCACGGTGTACTGGCGCTGGGCGATCGGCAGTACCCGCATTACTGCGCGTTCGGCGCCGCGGTCGACGCGTGGCTGGCCGGCAACGGTGCGCAGCCCCTGTTCCCGCGCATCGACGTGGACGCCGCGTCGGTGGTGGCACTGCGCCAGTGGCAACGCGAGCTGGGCGCGCTGACCGGCATCGTCACCGATGACAGCGTGCTGCCGCCGGCCACGCAGATGCACGACTGGCAGCTGCTCGCACGCGAAGAACTGAACCCGGGCAGCCTGGGTGGCGCGATCTGGAAGATCCGCCTGGCGCCGCCGGCCGGCACGACCTGGCAGGCCGGCGACATCCTGCACATCGCACCGCGCAACAGCGCGCAGCACGCCGCGGCGGTGCTGCAGGCGTACGGGCTGGACCCACTGCAGCCGCTGCTGCTCGACGGCACCACCCGCACGCTGCTGGAGCTGGCAGGCGAACGCGTGCTGCCCGACGAAGGTGCCGCCCTGCCGGTGCAGGACGCCGCGCTGTGGCTGGCCGGGCTGCCGGAGCTGCCAGGGCGCGAATACTCCATCGCTTCGTGCGCCGCCGATGGTGCGGTGGACCTGGTGGTGCGCCTGGTGCACGACGCTGCGGGCCGCGCGGGCCTGGGCTCAGGCTGGCTGTCGCTGCATGCGCCGCTGGGCAGCCGCATCGCCGCGCGCGTGCACCGCAACCCGGGCTTTCATCGCCAGGACGGTGCGCCGATGGTGCTGGTCGGCAACGGCACCGGCATCGCCGGCCTGCGCAGCCTGCTGCGCGAAGCCGCGCAGCACGACCAGCATGGCCATTGGCTGCTGTTCGGCGAACGCCAGCGCGCGCACGACCAGTTGTTCGCCGAGGAGATCGCGCTGTGGCAGGCCGAGGGCCATCTGGCCCGCGTGGACCTGGCGTTCTCGCGTGATGCCGACGGTGGTGGCTACGTGCAGCACCGCCTGCAGGCTGCTGCGGCGGAACTGCAGGCGTGGCTGGAGTGCGGCGCGGTCATCCACGTGTGTGGTTCGCTGCAGGGCATGGCCGAGGGTGTTGACCAGGTCCTGCGTGCCGCACTGGGCGATGACGAAGTGGAGACACTGCTGGAGAACGGGCGCTACCGCCGGGACGTGTATTGAGTTCGCCCGCCGGGCATGGCCCGGCGC
>JAFAFD010000443.1 GCA_023423675.1 Pseudomonadota bacterium
GTGGCCAAGATCGAGCTGGCCTCGGCCGAACGCCGCGCGTACTTCCGCAGCAACGGTGAACCGGGCGTCGGCCTGGGCATCGTCAAGACCTCGACCGCCAACTCGCTGGACGTGGCCCGCGCCGCGCGCGCTGAAGCAGAAAAGATCGCCGCGACGCTGCCCGAAGGCACGCAGATCGTGGTCACCTTCGACAACACCACCTTCATCGAAGCGGCGGTTGACCGCGTCTACGCGACCCTGGTCGAAGCGATGCTGCTGGTGCTGGCGGTCATCTGGCTGTTTCTGGGCAGCTTCCGCGCGGCACTGATTCCCGCAGTGACCGTGCCGGTCTGCCTGGTCGCAGCCTTCATCGCGCTGTACGCCTTTGGTTTCTCGATCAATCTGCTGACCCTGCTGGCGCTGGTGCTGTGTATCGGCCTGGTGGTGGATGACGCGATCGTGGTCGTGGAAAACGTGCAGCGCCGCATCGACCTGGGCGAACCGCCGCTGGTGGCCTCCAAGCGCGGCACCACCCAGGTCGCCTTCGCGGTCATCGCCACCACCGCCGTGCTGGTGGCGGTGTTCCTGCCGGTCGGCTTCCTGGAAGGCAACACCGGTCGCCTGTTCCGCGAACTGGCCGTGGCGCTGGCTGCAGCGGTGGCGCTGTCGGCGTTCGTCGCGCTGACGCTGACCCCGATGATGGCTTCCAAGCTGCTCAAGCCGCACAGCGGGCACGCGCCGCGCGGCCTGTATGGCGTCATCAACCGCAACCTGGAACGCCTGGCGTCCGGCTACGGCCGCGTGCTCGACCATCATGTCGACCGCCTGTGGATCTACCTGGTGGTGATGGCGCTGGCGCTGGCCGCCAGCTGGGGCCTGCTGAAGATCCTTCCGTCCGAGCTGGCCCCGGCCGAAGACCGCGGTTCGTTCCAGATCATGATCGACGGCCCGGAAGGCGCCGGCTACGACTACACCGTGCAGCAGGTGCAGCAGGTTGAAGCACTGCTGGCGCCGCATGTGGGTGCCGACAAGCCGATCGTGCGGGCCAACCCCCGTGTGCCGGGCGGGTGGGGATCCAGCGAGGAAATGCACACCGGCCGCGTCAGCGTGTTCCTGCAGCCGTGGCGCCAGCGCACCGAAAACACCGTGGACGTGGCCAACGAGCTGCAGAAGGAACTGGACACCCTGCGTGGCGTGCGCGTGCGGACCCAGGTTGGTGGCGGCCTGGTACGCAGCGGGGGCCAGCCGTTCCAGATCGTGCTGGGTGGCCCCGAATATGCCGAAATCGCGCAGTGGCGTGACCGCATCCTGCTGCGCATGGCCGACAACCCGGGCCTGGTCAGCCCCGATTCCGATTACAAGGAAACCCGTCCGCAGATGCGGGTGAACATCGACCGCCAGCGTGCGGCCGACCTCGGCGTGCCGGTTACTGCCATTGGCTCTGCGCTGGAAACCATGATGGGCTCGCGCCGCGTCACCACCTTTGTCGACAACGGCGAGGAGTACGACGTGCTGGTGCAGGCCGGCCGCGATGGCCGCGCCAGCCCCGCCGACCTGGCCGCGATCCGCGTGCGCGCCAACTCCGGCGAACTGGTGCCGCTGTCCAACCTGGTCACCCTCAGCGAAGTGGCCGAGGCCGGCACCTTGAACCGCTTCAACCGCCTGCGCTCGATCACCATCAGCGCCGGCCTGGCCCCCGGCTATCCGCTGGGCGAGGCCATCGCCTGGGCGCAGCAGGTCACCCGCGAGGAGCTGCCGCAGTACGCGCAGATCAACTGGAAGGGCGAGTCGCGCGAGTTCCAGAGCGCGGGCGGCGCGGTGCTGCTGACCTTCGCCATGGCCCTGCTGGTGGTCTACCTGGTGCTGGCGGCGCAGTTCGAAAGCTTCATCCATCCGCTCACCATCATGCTGACCGTGCCGCTGGGCGTGCTCGGCGCGCTGGTCGGCCTGTGGGTGAGTGGCGGCACGGTGAATCTGTTCAGCCAGATCGGCATCGTGATGCTGGTCGGCCTGGCGGCCAAGAACGGCATCCTGATCGTCGAGTTCGCCAACCAGCTGCGCGATGACGGCCGCACCGTGCGCGCGGCCATCATTGAATCGGCCGTGGTCCGCCTGCGCCCGATCCTGATGACCTCGATCGCCACCGTGGTCGGCGCCATCCCGCTGGTGGTGGCCGGCGGCCCGGGTTCGGCCAGCCGCGGCACCATCGGCATCGTCATCATCTTCGGCGTCACCCTGTCCACGTTCCTGTCGCTGTTCGTGGTGCCGGCGTTCTACGCACGCCTGGCCCCGTACACCCGTTCGCCGGAAGCGGTGAAGCGCGAGCTGGAGAAGCAGGAAGCCGAATCGCCCTCGGTCGGCGGCCATGCCTGACCAGCGCGCCAGTGGCCAGGCCGACGGGGTCGGATCCCTTTCCCCACGGGAAAGGGCTCTGACCCCAAGCCTGCAGGGCGAAGGTTTCACCCTGCGCCCCTGGCACGCCGACGATCTCGAATCGCTGCTGCACCACGCCAACGATCCCGCCGTCTCGCGCGGTCTGCGCGACCGCTTCCCGTACCCATACACCCGCGAGGACGGCGAGGCCTTCCTGGCCGGACGCGTGCTTGCCCCCGGCACCCTCAACCTGGCCATCGAGATCGACGGCTACGCTTGCGGCAGCATTGGCGCGCAGCCAGGCACGGCCGAGCGCGGGCATAGCGCCGAATTGGGATATTGGTTGGGTCAGGCGCAGTGGGGGCAGGGCATCATGACCCGCGTCGTGGCCCTGTTCGCCCCCTGGGTGATGGACGAGCTGCGCCTGTTCAGGCTTCAGGCCGAGGTGCTGGACTTCAACGAAGGCTCGGCACGCGTGCTGCTGGCCAATGGCTTCATTGAAGAAGGCACTGCCCGCTGCGCGGTGTACAAGCGTGGCCAGCTGCACGATCTGCGCCGCTTCGCGCGGGTGCGCAGGCAGCTACCCTGACCGGCCGCCGGGCATGGCCCGGCGC
>JAFAFD010000038.1 GCA_023423675.1 Pseudomonadota bacterium
ATCCGCGGGCGCAGGATCACTTGGTCAGGCGCCTGAGCAGGGCATTGGCGGCCTGGTTCACGGCATTCGACCCTGGCGACGCGGACGAGGTCAGCCGGCCGGAAGCTGCGACATTGGTGAAGGCCACCGGGAAGTCGCGCACCTTGCGGATGCGGCCTTGGCCCAGATCCTCGAACTGAACGAAGGTGGCGTTGATGTCGAAGCGGTCGCCCGGCGTCTGGCCGTTCCGCATGTCCCGGCGGGCGTTGAAAGTGACGGTTCTGGAAGCGCCCGGGGCAATCATCGACGACGTATCTGCGCGGTTGTATGTTGCAACCGGGATGCCCTTGACCGTGCCGTACTTCGTGTCGTGCTCCAAGTGTGTCTCGTACTGGTATCCATTGCTGTCCGTCGCAGCCCAGGATCCGGCCTGATAGTTCAGGATGATGGGCACCGAACCTGTGTTACGGAGTCGGACGGTGACGGTGATTTCGGTGCGTTTGGGGTGGGGCGATCCGATGCGGAACGCATCGATGCTTGCAGCCAGTGCGCCGTCAGCCCAGCCCATTCCTGTCGAGGCGGGTGCCTGGCATTGCGCCTGCAAAGCCTGCAGCTGCACGCGCAGTTGCGCGTTTTCCTGTTTCAATTGGGCGGTGCTCTGTGCAGCGACGGGACATGACGCCGCCAGCACTGCGGGAAGGAACAGGGACATCGTTGCAATCTTCATGTCGTTCTCCTGGGCAGGGTTGGGGTTAACCGCCAAAAATGGCCGCCGCTTCCGCGGCTGCATCGCCATGCGCACGCTCCGGCGCTGTGGCATCCACCGCGACGCTGCCGTCCGGGCCGTAATCGGCCAGCACGCGGCCGGACTTGTCGGTGATGACTGCGCGGGTGACCATGGCCTTGACCCGCTCGTTGTCGAGGTCCGCGGACTGGGCGAAGAAATAGACCTTCAGGCGCGGGCGGTCGTTGTAGCCGCTGCGCATGGACTCGAGCTGGCGGGCGAGGGTTTCGTCGCTGACCGGCAGGAACGCCAGTTGCTGGTGGTTGGTCCAGCCGATCTTGTAGTCGTAGTTGTCGTTGAAGTAGCGATAGGTGCTGTCGCTGAACTCGCCGACGGGGAAGCCCTTGCGGTCGAAGTCGTAGGCACCGAGGCTGGCGTCATCGACCTCCATCCAGCCGTACGGATTGGCGGTGGCCTGGGCGATGTTCTGGTCCAGCTGCGGCTTGATGGCCTGCAGCAGGTCGTTCTTGCGGAAGCTGTCGCTGCTGTTGCGGTATTCCTTGGAGAACGACTGCGCCAGCTTCGGGTAATCCGGCGGCAGCTTGGACGCCGCGACGTATAGGAACATGAGCTGGTTGCCGCTATCGAGCTCGGGGTAGTCGCCCAGCGGCTTGTTGGCGTCTGGTTGCGGAAGTGCTGCAGCGGCGCTGGCTGCGACTGCCTTGCTGGCCGCCGCGCCCAGCAAGCCGTCCGGCGTGCCGGAGGGTGCCGCGGGTGATGCGGCGTCGTTCGATTCGGTGCCGTCCTTGCAGGCGGACAGCGCCAGCATCGAGGCGATGATGAGGATCAGGGTGCGCTTGCGCATGGCAGGTCTCCTTGCAGGTAAGGGTCAGTTGGAAGGCAGCAACGTGCGCTTGGCGCCCACGGCTGCGAGGAACAGGGCGGAGAACAGGCAGAGCCATGCCCCGATCCCGGGTTGCAACATGTCGGCGATCTGCTGGGCGATCTGGCCGCTCATGTCGCTGCCCATCAGGCCGCCAAGCTGGCGTGAGGCCTGGCGTGCCGCGGCAGCCATGTCGATGACCGGCTTGATGACGGCGAACAGCGGCAGCAGCAGCGCAAGCCAGGCCAAGCGGTGGCGAACGAACATCGGCACGCCGATCGAGGCGATCGCCAGCCACAGCCAGAAGGTGCTGCCCACCGGGCTGCCCAGCTGCTGGGAGATCTCGGACAGGCCAGCCAGGGTGAAGCTTCGGCCGCCACCGAATGGCGTGCTGATCGCCAGGTAGGGCAGCGCCAGCGCCGACAACGCGAAGATCGCCTGGGCGATGAGGACGGGCTTGCCCAGGCGCGACCAGCCGGCACCGATGCCCTGGGTGGCGTCACGGGGGGCTGAGTCACGCAGCGACTGCAGCGCGGCATCGCCGGCAGAGCCCAGCTTGCCTGCCAGCTTGCTGGCCTTCTCCTTCAGCAGGACCTCGTCGGGCACGCGGGTGACCGCATCGATGGCGTCGCCGGCAAGCACGAGGTCTACGGTGGTGTTGATGGCCGGTGCGGTATCGCTGCGCCAGTGGCCGATTTCGAATGGTAGTTGCCGGTTGTCCGCGGCGATCAGGCCGCGGCCGTCAGCGCCGTTGTTATGGATGTTCTTTCCCCGCATGGTCGTCTCCGGTGTGTGCGGCCCCGCCGCTCGCAAACGACACTGGCCGACATCGCGAAAAACGTCCCCACGCCACGCAAACGAAGTTCAAACGAATCGCAAGTGGTTGATCCACAAGGCCTGCGGGCAGCGTTCCCGCAGTGGGTGGCGACGCGCTAAGCTGCCCGTGGGGAATCGACACCGGGGGGATCGATGACGCAGGACCATGGCGACCAGACGGGTCGCGGCGGGCGGCTGTACTGCTGGAGCTTTGCCAACGCCGAATTTGATGAGGCGCGCTGGCAGTTGCGGGTGGCCGGACAGGACGTCGAACTGGAATACAAGCCGCTGGAAGTCCTGCAGCACCTGCTGCGGCATGCCGGCGAAGCGGTGACCAAGGACGAGCTGCTGTCGGCGGTGTGGGCCGGCCGCGTGGTGGTGGAGGCAGTGCTCACCAATGCCATCGGCAAGTTGCGCCGGGCCTTGGCCGACGAGACACAGGACATCGTCCTGACCCTGCCCAGGATCGGCTACCGGTTGGCGGTCCCGGTGGCACGCAGGCAGGTCGAGTTCGTACCCGATGCCAGCAAGCTGGAGGCCGGTGATGCGGTGCCTCGGCGGCCGAACTGGCGGCTGGAGTCTGCACTTGCGCGGACCGGCGGCAACGAGGTCTGGCTGGCCCGCCACACCAAGACCCGCGAGGCGCGGGTGTTCAAGTTCAGCCTGGCCGGCAAGGGGCTTGCCGGGCTGAAGCGCGAAGTCACGGTGGCGCGCCTGCTGCGCGAATCGCTGGGCGAGCGTGAGGATTTCGTGCGCGCGCTGGACTGGGATTTCGAGCAGGCGCCGTATTTCATCGAATCCGAATACGGTGGCGCCAGCATGGATCGCTGGCCTAGCAATGGCGAGCTGGCCTCGGTGTCCGTGGAACAGCGGCTCACGCTGTTCGCGCAGGCCGCGGAAGCAGTGGCAGCCGCACACAGCGTTGGCGTGCTGCACAAGGATCTGAAGCCGGCCAACCTACTGATCGAAGGCGATGGCGCCGATGCTCGCCTGCGCGTCGCGGATTTCGGCAGCAGCCGGCTGTTCGACTCCGGCGTGCTGGACGAACTGGACATCACCCGGCTTGGCCTCACCCAGACCCAGGTGTTGTCCTCCGACAGCGGCACGCCCTTGTACCTGGCGCCGGAGCTGGTGGCGGGACAGTCCGCCACCATCAAGAGCGATGTGTATGCCCTGGGCGTCACCCTGTACCAGCTGCTGGTCGGCGATTTCCGCCGCCCACTGGCGCCGGGCTGGGAAAGCGACATCGACGACCCGCTGTTGCGCCAGGACATCGCCGATGCGGCGAATGGTGACCCTGCGAAACGTCTGGAGTCGGCCGCTGCACTGGCCACGCGCATCCGCACGATTGCCGCCCGCCGTGAGAAACGCGCGCTGGAAGATGCGGTGCAGGCGCGCATCCTTGAAGGCGAGAAGCGACTGGCCAAGGCACGCGCGCGGCGGCCGTGGATGATTGCGGCGGGGCTGCTGTTATTGGCCGGGCTGGGCGCGACCGGCTGGCAACTGAAGCGATCCGTTGCCGCCGAGCATGTCGCTGCGGAACAGCGGGACCGCGCACAGAAGCAGGCGGCGCGTGCGGAAGCGGTGGTGAAGTTCCTGAGCAACGACCTGCTCAGCGCGCTCGCGCCCGGCGGTGGAGCCTTCGAGAAGGACCCAAGCATCAAGGAGATGCTTGAGTACGCATCCTCGAACATCGACGGGAAGTTCAAGGACGATCCCGCCACGCTGGGCAGCGTGCATGGCGCCTTGGGTATTTCATGGCGCTCGCTGGGGGATCGCGAGCGCGGCGAACGGCATCTGCGCCAGGCGGTGGCGAGCTACGAGAATGCGTTCGGCGCAACTGATGAAGTGACGGTACGCGCCCGCTATGAGCTAGTCGGCATGCTCGCCTATGCACAGAAGTTCGACGAGGCGAATGCCTATCTGGCGCAAACGGACGTCCTTGCCGGTGATCGCCTAGCCGGCGAAAGCCTCATGGCCTTGCGGGCGGCCTACCTGCGTGGTGTGTTGCTGACCCAGCAGCAAAAGGTGGCGGATGCCGAGCCGTCGCTGCAGCGTGCGGATGCCTTGCAGCGCAAACTGTTGGCAAACGACGCACAAGTGGGTGCGGGTATCCGGGTCAACCTGTCCGATGCCTACATGCGGCTGGACAAGTTGGCTGAAGCGGAGGCGCTGCTGAAGGAAACCCTGGCGGATCCTCGGTACGAGGCGGCGAAGATTGGGGACATTTATGTCTCAGCGATGCAGTCGAACCTGGGCCGGGTGCTGCGGAACCGGGGCAAGTACGCCGAAGCCTTGCCGATGGCGATGGCGGCGCAACAGGCCTCGGCGCGTGTGATGGGTGAGAAGAGCTGGCAGGCGCTGGTCCAGCTGTCGACCGTGGCCAGCATCCACAACCGGGCTGGGAATTGTCCGGCGTCATTGGAGGCCATGCGCAGGGTGCACGCAGGGATGGTGGAGAGCTTCGGTGCCGACAAGCAGGGCACCCTGGTCGAAGCCGGCAACCTTGCCGACCGTGAGTACCACTGCGGCGACAAGCCCGCAGGCATGCGCCTGCTGCGTGAGGTGATCGCCAGCCTCCATGCCCAAGAAGGAACGGGCAATCCGCATGCGCAGGTCTACTCGTTCGAGTTGGCTGGAATGCTGGCGGGCGAGGGCAAGTACACCGATGCGCTGAACCAGCTTGCGGCGCTGGATGCCGACACCCTGACCGCAGGCGATTCGACGCCTGGCTGGGCCTATCGTCTGGATGCGCTGCGCGGCGAAATCCTCATCCTGATGGGTGACAAACTGCAGGGCAGGAAGCTGGTCGAAACCGCACTGGCGGGACTGACGCCGCTCGGGGTGGAAGACGCGGCGGAACTGGCCCGGCTCCGCAAGCTGCTGGCGGGGTAGACATCGAAGGCCCGTGGGCACACCACAGGCCGTAACCCGGTCGCTCAGGACCCGCTGCGGCGCGACCTACCCCCGCAGCCGCGGCATCCCGTGTTCGTCGCGCTCCTCGATCGCCGCGGTGTCGGCGATCTGCTGGCGCATGTCGCGGCCGGGGAAGTCATGCAGGGCTTCGCCGCGCTGGCTGCGCAGCGCATTCGCGTAGGCCAGGCGCGCGCGGGGCTCATCGCCCAGCTGCGCGGCACCGTCACCCAGTGCCTCCCATGCCGGCGCGCCCGCACCCTGTGCAATCGCGCGATGCAGCAGGCTTTCCGCCTGCGGCCACTGGCCCTGCGCCTGGGCCACGCGCGCGGATGCGAGCAGCAGGCCGGGGCTGGAGGGGTGGCCTTCCAGCCAGCGGTCGATCTGCGCACGCCGATGCTCCAGCCGGCCGACCGGCAGCTGGCCATACAGGCCGACCAGGTCTTCGTCCCATTGCGCATCCAGCGCCTGTTCCAGGCTGCGGGTGGAGGCTTCGTCCCAGCGCATCGCGGCGGCACGGGTGGCGTAGGCGCCGACCACCGCGGGGTCGGTGCGCTGTGCGGCCGGCAAGGCGTCCCAGCGGTCCGCCAGCGCATTGGCATCCGCCGCCTGCTGCAGGCCCTGGCTGGCCCAGCGGGTTTGCAGTGCATCGAGCTGTTGCGGCGGCAACGCCTGCTGCTGGCGCAGCGCGCCGACCAGTCCGTAGGCATCGAACCCGCGACCAGCGGCTTCCAGTGCCTCCGCACGCAGGGCCAGCGCGCGCGGTGGCAGCGGCTGTGCCTGCGGCGCATCCAGTGCGGCGATGGCGTCATCCGGGCGACCCTGCGCCAGCGCCTGTTCGGCACGCAACATCGCGCGTGCGGCTGCATGGCGTTCGCCGAAGGCATCGATGTGTGCGCTTGCGGCGGCTTCGTCACCACGCGCACGCGCAGCGCGTACTGCCTGGGTGCGGGCAAGCGCCTCGGCGTCGTCGGCATCCGCGGCCTGCTTGAGCAGCTGTTCGGCGCGGCCGTACTCGCCACGTTCGTAGGCGGCCAGGCCGTCGGTCAGGCGCGCTCGGGCCTGCCGCTTGCGATGGCGGTTCCACATTCGGAACGGCAGCCGCAGCAGGGTCCACAGCACCACCAGCGCGATCGCGGCCAGCAACAGCAGGCCGATGCCGGCGGCAACGGTGGTGGTGTAGTCGGTGCCGCGGAAGCGCACCAGCACGTAGCCGGGATCCTGCAGCAGCACTTGCGCGAGCAACGCGCCGAGTACCGCCAGCACCAACCAGAACAGCACGCTGCGGAACAGGGTCATCGGGCTTCCTCGGGAATCATGCAGGCCATGGCGCAAGCATCGCAGGGGCGATGCAAGCGTCGCGTGAGCGTGTTTCAGCGCGCGCGCAGGGTGCGCAGTTGTTGCAGGGTGCTGCCAGCCAACGGCGATGCCTGGGTCAGTGCGATGCCGTCGAGTTCGCGCAGCAGGCGTTGCTTCTGCGCAAGCTGCGGGGTGCCGGCCAGCAGCCGCTGCAGGCCGGTGTCCATGCGTGCCAGGAGCTGGTCCAGGCCGTCCTGGTCGCGGCGTTCCACCATCGCCCGGGCCAGGCTGGCTTCGATCTGCAGGGCGGCGATCGCGGCTTCGCGATCCACCCGTTCGCGCAGGGTGGCGCCGGCGGTGGGTTGGCTGCGGATGATGCGTTGCAGGACGCGTTCGTACCAGGGCAACACGCGGGCAGCATCGGCAGTGCCCGCGCCTTCTCCCGGGAGGTCGCGGTCGAGTTGGTCCAGCAACGCCCGCGCACGCAGGCGCGGGTCCGGGCCAAGCGCGTCCAGTGCGGCGCGTTCCTGTGCTAGCAGCTGGCGCAGGTTGAGGTAGGCGGGATCGTTCAGGCCATCCAGCAGCGGCCCGGCAAGCGCGAGTGCGCGGCGGGCGCCGTCCATGTCGCCATCCAGTTGCAAGCGTTGCTGGCCGATGGCGAGGATCAGTTCGATCTGGTCCAAGCGCAGGGCCTGGTCGCCTTGGCGGTCGGGATCGGCAAGCCGCGACACGCTGTCTTCGATCAATGCAGCGCGTTGGCCGATGCCGAGCACCTCATCGCGTAGGAGCCGATTGGTGGCTTCGGTCTGCTGCAGGCGTTGCGATTGCGCGCGCTGGCCCTGCTTGAGCGCATCGAGGCGCGCATCCAGCGCGGCCTGCTGTTGGTGGGCGATGGCCTGCCGTTGTGCCTGCCGGCCTTGCCAGGCCCGCCAGCCGTACCAGCCGCCGGCGGCAAGTGCGGCCAGCACCAGCAGCGACAGCAGCAGGGCGCCGGCGCGCGAACGGGTGGCGGGTGCGGTGGTGGATGCGGGGGCGGGCGTACTCACCCGATGATGCTAAACGAAGGCGTCGATGCCGGCGCTGACCAAGGCCGCCGGGCGCGCGCTGCTGGCGGTGCTGACGTGTGCGAAACCGGCATCGCGCGCAAGTTGGGCCAGGCGTTCGCTGGCCGCTACCACGCGAGCCTCGCGCAGTGCGTCGGCCAGGTTCGCAGGTACTTGCGCCAGTAGCAGCTGGAGGGCTTCGCCACTGCTGAGCGCCAGCAAGGTGCGTGCAGGCCTGGCCAGTGCGGTCGACAAGCGTTGCCAGCTGGCGGGCGTGATCGTGTCCGCGACGCGGGTGTAGACGTTGGCGCGCAGGAGATTGGCGCCACGCGCCACAAGCGCATCGGCCAGCAGGCCGCGGCCACCGGGCGCAGTGACCAGGCCCACTGTGCGGCCGGCCAGTGCCTGCAAGGTCGGCAGTGCCAGCAGGCCTTCGCTGTCCATTCGCGCCGGTGCCGTGGCGTCGATGCCGAGCAGTTGCAGCGCACGCAACGTGCCCGCGCCCACACCCAGCCAGGTCTGTTCGCCTGCATGCGCAAGCGGCTGCAGTGCATGCGCGGCTTCCACGGCATTCGGGCTGGTGAAGACCACGGTGTCGGCGGCCAGTGCACGCTGCAGGGTGGCGCGGGCGTCGGCATCGGTATTCGGGACGATGCGCATCGGCGGCAGCGCAAGCAGTTGCGCGCCCTGACGCGCCGCCGCGGCACGCAATCCGGCGTGTTGCCCGCGCGGGCGCAGCGACAAGACGGTCCAGCCCTGTAGCGGAAGTGTCGACATCCGTACAGCTTGGCACGGTGGTATCGCTTGCGGCAGGCTGGACACATGGATGCTTCCGTGACTGCAGTGCAACCACTCGACGCGTTGACCGCGCATTTCGCCGGCATGCCGCCCGTTGCGGCGTTGCAGCCGCGCGTGCTGGCGTGGGAGGACGGCGCGCTGCGCCTGCTTGCGCCGCTTGCCGCCAACATCAACGACAAGGGCAACGCGTTCGGCGGCAGCCTGTGCTCGCTGATGACCATCGCCGGCTGGGGGCTGGCCTTCCTGCAACTGGCCGAGGCCGGGCTGGAGGCCGACATCTACGTTGCCGACACCCGCATCCGCTACCTCAAGCCGGTCTACGAGGACTTGCTGGTGGAAGCGCGGCTGGACACCGCGGGCGAAGGCGCGGCGGCACTTGACCTGCCCGGCACCTTGCGTGCGCAGGGCCGGGTGAGCTTCCGCATCAATGCCTGCACCTTGTTGGCCGATGGCGGCACCGCGGCCGCACTGAACGGTCGCTACGTCGCCATCGCCAAATGAACCCGGTGGCCCGGGTTAGGATGCGGGCGTTGCCTGCCGGAGACCCCTGATGCGCCGCCAGTTCCTGCACGTCGTCCTGCTGTGTTGCGCCCTGCTGCTGGCGGGCTGCCCGAAGTCGGCAAGCAAGGGCACGGCCCTGCAACAGGCCCAGTACGACTACTCGGCGGCGATCCGCTGGGGCGATTTCGAGGGCGCATGGACGCTGGTGGACCCGGAAGTGCGCGCGCAGAAGCCGCTCACCGACGTGGATTTCTCCCGCTACAAGCAGGTGCAGGTCTCGGGCTACCGGGACCGCGCGATGTCCACCGATGCCGACGGTGCACTGGTGCGCGACATCGAGATCGGGGTGATCAACCGCCACACCCTGCAGGAGCGCACCGTCCGCTACCAGGAACGCTGGCGCTACGACGAGGCCGCCAAGCGCTGGTGGCTGGTCAGCGGCCTGCCGGACCTGTGGCAGGGCGAGTAGGGCGCGCGCGGGTACAATCAGCGCCCCGCGTCCTCTGGTTGCTCCCGTGACATTTGCTGAACTGGCCGACTTCGCCGGCCGCAATCCGGTCCTTTCGCTGGCGCTTGCCGGCATTACCGTTGCCCTGATCTGGAACGAGATCGCCGGCCGTACCGGTGGTTTCCGGCGGATCGGGCCGGCCCAGCTGACCGGCCTGATCAACCGCGATGACGCGCTGGTGGTGGACCTGCGCCCGGCGGCCGAGTTCGAGAAGGGCCATATCGCCGGCTCGAAGAACGTGCAGATGGCCCAGTTCGACCCGGAGAACAAGCATCTGGCACCCGCCAAGGCCCTGCCGGTGGTGCTGGTCTGCAAGCTGGGCCAGACCGCCACCGATGCCGCCAAGCGCCTGCGCAAGGCCGGCTTCACCAATGTCAGCATCCTCGAGGGCGGGGTCCAGGCCTGGCAGGGTGCGGACATGCCGGTGGTCAAGGGCAAGTCGCGCTGATCCTGCTGCACGCGGCCGATCCGTGCCGGCCCCGTGATGCCGGGCTTGTGATCGCGCCGATGCGCCCCAAGTCAGGCATGTCGCGGCCTTCGATGCGATAATCACCTTCTTATTTTCCGCGCAACAACCGACTTTCCTGGAGTTCCCATGTCCGACGAAACCCTGAATGGCGCAGCCCCGGCCGCTGAAGCCCAGCCGCAGCCGCAAGGTCCGACCTTCACCGTTGAAAAGCTGTACGTGAAGGATCTGTCCTTCGAGGCGCCGAATGCGCCGCAGGTGTTCAACGAACAGGGCCAGCCGGACCTGCAGATGAAGCTGAGCCAGAAGGTCCAGCGCCTGAACGACACCGCCTTCGAAGTGGCGCTGTCGATCACCCTGACCTGCACCGTCAACGGCAAGACCGCCTACCTGGCGGAAGTCGAGCAGGCCGGGGTGTTTGGTCTGGCCGGTTTCGAGGACCACATCCTTGACGCGATGCTGGGCATCCAGTGCCCGAACATCCTGTACCCGTATGCCGCCGCCGCGGTGGGCCAGCTGATCAACTCCGGTGGTTTCCCGCCGTTCCCGATGCAGCCGATCAACTTCGAAGGCCTGTACGGCGAGACCCTGCGCCAGCGTGCCGAGCAGGCCCAGCAGGGTGGCGACGCGCTGGCGAACGCAGAAACGGCCGGCAACGCGTAAGCTGCCGGCTGCATGACGCAGTCAGAAAAGCCGAAATTCGCAGTACTGGGCGCGGGGTCCTGGGGCACCGCGCTCGCTGCATTGGTCGCCCGGCACGACCACCCGACGGTGCTGTGGGGGCGGGACGCAGGGAACATCGCGGCGATCGAATCGCGCGGCGAGAACACCCGCTACCTGCCCGGCATCGCCCTGCCCGCGAACCTGCGCGCGACCACCTCGCTGCACGAAGCGTTGGCCGATGCCGACCTGGTGCTGGTGGTGGTGCCGTCGCATGCCTTCGCCGAAACCCTGCATGCACTGGCGCCGTTGCGTCCGCCGCATGCCGGGGTGGCGTGGGCGACCAAGGGCTTCGAACCCGGCAGCGGCCGCTTCCTGCATGAAGTCGCCGGCGAGATCCTCGGCGACGAGGTGCCGCTGGCGGTGGTCACCGGGCCGTCGTTCGCCAAGGAAGTCGCCGAAGGCCTGCCGACCGCACTGACCGTGCATTCCGACGATGCCGAGTTCTGCCGGCAGGTCGCCGATGCACTGCACGGCCCCGCGTTCCGCGCCTACACCGGCAACGACGTGCGTGGTGCCGAGCTGGGCGGCGCGATGAAGAACGTACTGGCGGTGGCCACCGGCGTGGCCGACGGCATGGGGCTGGGCCTGAATGCCCGTGCCGGCCTGATCACCCGCGGCCTCAACGAGATGCTGCGGGTGAACATCGCGCTGGGCGGGCGTCCGGAAACCCTGATGGGCCTGGCCGGCCTGGGCGATCTGGTGCTGACCTGCACCGGCGACCTCTCGCGCAACCGCCGCCTGGGCCTGGCACTGGGCCAGGGGCAATCCATCGAGGATGCGGTGCGGGCGATCGGCCAGGTGGTCGAATCGATCCAGACCGCGGATGAAGTGATGCGGCTGGCCGAGCGCCACGGCATCGAACTGCCGATCGCCGAGAACGTGCGCGATGTCCTGCACGGCGACATCACCCCGGCCGAAGGGCTGAAGCGGCTGATGGCGCGCGAGCGCAAGGCCGAGTACCCGCAGACCCTGTTCGACTGATCGGCCTGGCTCGATCCGGCCGGCCCGCCCAGGTCCGCACCATCCCGTCACGCATATAGAAGAAGCCCGGCATGATGCCGGGCTTCCGAGTGGCCATTGCAGTAGGGGGAGGGACTGCAGTGGCCGGGTGTCCCGCCTGACAGGGCGCGGGAACCAACCCTCCTGCTTCGCGGTTACCAGCTGATGCGCGGGCCCACGAAATACTGGGTGTCGCCATCGGCGAACTTGACGTCGGCGTTGATGCCCCAGGTCTGGTTGAACTTCACCGTGCCGCCCAGGCGGCCGTAGGCGTCGCCGTCGAAGTCGTTGCCGTCCTCGTAACCGAGCATGGCGTAGCCCTCGAACTTCGGCGCCAGTGCGGCACGCACGCCGGCCTCGGCGCTGTAGCCGTCGGCGTCATAGCCCTGGCCGAAGTCGTACTTTTCGTAGGCCACGTTGGCCACGAAGTCGGCCTTCGGCGAGATCGACGTGTTGAAGCCGACGCCCGCGCGCCACTGGTCGAGGTCCAGATTGGTGTTGTCGATGTCCTGCTTGGCGTAGTTGCCGAACAGGTGGACGTTCGGATGCACGGCAACCGAGCCGCCCACGCCCCAGCCGTCGGCATCGCCGGCGTCGGTATTGGTGCTGACGTAGCCGCCCTGCGCGTAGTTGTACGACAGGCCGCTACCGGCATCCTGTGCCGATGCGGCGAACGGGACGGAGGCCACCAGGGCCAGGGCTGCAAGCTTGTACAAAGCAGTGGAACGCTTCATGGGGGAACCTCTTATTGGTCTTGTTGTTGTCGCCAAGCCACCCGGCCTGACGTGGACGCATTCTGGCTGCGCCGCCACAACCCACCCTGAATACAAAACTGATCGGTACAGGAACTATTCCGGTTTGTGCCGGTCCGGGGGCTGCCTGTTCAGGTTCCGCCTTCGAAGCCCGTCTGGCGCCAGGCCTCGAACACCATCACCGCCACCGTGTTGGACAGGTTGAGGCTGCGGTTGCCCGGCCGCATCGGCAGGCGCAGGCGCTGGTCCGCGGGCAGGGCGTCGATCACCGCCTGCGGCAGGCCGGCGGTTTCGCTGCCGAACAGGAACACGTCACCGGGGCGATAGTCGGGGGCGTCGAAGCGCCGGCTGCCGCGGGTGGACAGGGCGAACACCCGCGCGGGCGCGCCATTGCTGGCGGCAATCGCAGCCAGCGCGGCGTCGAGGTCGTCGTGCACCTGCATCGGTGCGAACTCGTGGTAATCCAGCCCGGCGCGGCGCAGCTGGCGGTCGTCGATCTCGAACCCGAGCGGGCGCACCAGGTGCAGCTGCGCGCCGGTATTGGCGCACAGGCGGATCACGTTGCCGGTATTGGGCGGGATCTCGGGGCGATGCAGCACCACATGGAACATCGGCTCAGCTCACCAGGGCACGGTCTGGCCGCGCCAGTCGAGGAAGCTGCCGGACTGCGCCGGCGTGGCTGCATCGATCACCTCCAGCAGGCCGGCCACCGACGCCGCCGGGGTGACCTCGGCACCGGCGCCGCCCATGTCGGTCTGCACCCAGCCCGGATGCAGGCTGAGCACGCGGATGTCACGGGCGGCCAGTGCATGTGCCAGCTGCGCGTTGAGCAGGTTCTGCGCGGCCTTGCTGGCGCCGTAGCTGGGCGAGCGGAACGCGCCCTGGCGGGTGATCGAGCCCATCACGCTGCTCAGGTTGGCGATGCGTGCGCCGTCGGCCAGCAGCGGCGCCACCGCCTCGCTGAGCAGGAACGGGCCGATCGCGTTGATGCGCAGGCTGTCTTCCAGCACTGCCTGGTCCAGATGCCCGAAGCGCTCGCCGGAGTGCAGCACGCCGGCGTTGTTGACCAGCAGGTCGATGCGGGCGTCGTCGCCCAACACCAGCGGCAGTTCGCGCACCAGTTCGGCACGCGACTTCGGCTGTGCCACATCCAGTGGCAGCACGTGCAGGCGGCCGGGGTATTCGCCGGCCAGGGTGTTCAGCGCGGTGGCCTTGCCCGGCTGCCGGCAGGTGGCGATGACGTGGTCGCCGGCGGCCAGCAGTTGCCGGCAGAACTCCAGGCCGATGCCGCGATTGGCGCCGGTGACAAGGACATTGCGTGGCATCGGGTGCTCCCGGCGTGGCTTCCGGCCTAGTGTATCGGCCGCCTGCCGCGGCTAACATCGCTGGCTTGCCGTCCGGCACCACGCCCCAGGAGTTGTACATGACCCTGTTCCGCCCCGCTGCGCTCGCCCTTGCCCTCGCCACCGCGCTCTCCGCCGGTGCCTATTCCCCGCAGCTGCAGGCCGCGAACGCGCCGGTCGTCGACATCCCCTACGAGACCTTCACCCTGCCGAACGGCCTGCGGGTGGTCGTGCACACCGACCGCAAGGCCCCGATCGTGGCGGTGAACATCTGGTACCACGTGGGCAGCAAGAACGAGACCCCGGGCCGTACCGGTTTCGCGCACCTGTTCGAGCACCTGATGTTCC
>JAFAFD010000041.1 GCA_023423675.1 Pseudomonadota bacterium
TACCGGTTCTGCGTGGCGTCCTCTTCCCGCGCCGGTTCCGGCGGCGGCAGCTGCTCTTCCTTGGCGCGCTCGTTGCCCGGCAGGCTGGGGCGGGTTTCCATCAGCAGCGACAGCGCGGCCTTGGCCATCATGTGCGCGCTGATCGGCGCGGTGATGAACAGGAACACGGTGATCAGCAGCTCGCGCGGCTGCGGGTCCTGGCCCAGGAAGATGTGGTAGCACACCGAGCACGCCAGTACGCAGCCCACGCCCAGCGTGCTGGCCTTGGTCGGCGCGTGCAGACGCTTGAAGAACGTCGACAGCTTCACCAGCCCCAGTGCACCGACCAGGATGAAGAAGCACCCAAACAGCAGCAGCACCGACAGGGCGATCTGGATGAAGGTGATCATTCGACGATATCCCGGCGCAGCACGAACTTGCTCAGCACCACCGTGCTGCCGAAGCCGAGCATGGCAATGACCAGCGCCGCCTCGAAGTAGATCGCCGAGTTGAGGTACATGCCGAACAGCATCAGCTCGGCGATGGCGGTCACCGACAGCGTGTCCAGTGCGAGGATGCGGTCGGGCACGGTCGGGCCGCGCAGCAGCCGCCAGGTGCCCAGCAGCATGGCCAGGCCGACCACGTGCATGCACACCACCAGGGTGGTCTGGATGATCTGGAATCCAGTCATGGGAAGATCTCCATCAACGGGGCTTCGTAACGTCGCTTGATCGTGTCGATCAGTTCCTGCGGGTCTTCCAGGTGCAGCACGTGCACCAGCAGGTACTTGCGGTCATCGCTCAGCGCGGCCGACACGGTGCCCGGGGTCAGCGTGATCATGCTGGTCAGCGCGGCGATGCCGTGGATGTTGGCGATATCCAGCGGCAGCCAGATGAAACCGGGGTGGATGTTGCGCTCGGGACCCAGCACCTGGATGGCCACGCGGATGTTGGACATCAGGATGTCCCACAGGGTGACGACCAGCAGCTTGGGCACCGGGCGCAGCGTGCCGATGCGGGCGAACTCGCGGTCCAGGCGCGCCGCGAACAGCGGCACCACCACCCCCAGCAGCAGCCCGAGCAGCAACTGGCCGAGGGTGAAGCTGTCGGACATCAGCAGCCAGAAGGCCACAACCATCACGCTCAGCGGCGGTGATGGAAACAGGCGCCGGCGCAGGGAAGGTTTGGCGGTCATGGCTGGCGGATCTCCGGCGTGGTCGCGCGCAACTGCTGCACGTAGTCACCCGGCTGCAGCAGCTGGGCGGCGATGGCGTCGGTGTGGCGCATCAGCGGCGCGGCGGCCACGGCCATGCCGACGCCGTAGGCCAGCAGCAGGCACGCGGCATACAGCTCGATGCGGCGCAGCGGTGCCTTACGCGGCGGCGGCGCGTCCGGGGCGGGCGTCGGCACGCGCCAGAACAGGCGGATGCCGCCGCGGGTCAGGCCCATGATGACCAGCAGGCTGCTGACCAGCACCGCCGTCCACACCGCGCCGGTGTACTGCGCCGGCATGCCGGCCAGCAGCGCGGCCTTGGCCAGGAAGCCGGACAGCGGCGGCAGGCCGGCCACCGACACCGCGCCGATCAGGAACAGCACGGCCGGCGTTTCCTTGCCCGGCATCGGTGCCACCACTTCCTTGCGGTCGCTGGCACCGCCACGGCGGCGGCGGATCAGGTCGGCGATGAGGAACAGGGCCGCCGCCACGAACGAGCTGTGCGGCAGGTAGTAGAGGCCGGCCGACAGCACCTTCGGCGTGCCCACGGCGAAGGCGATGAACAGCGTCGCCGCCGAGACGACGACCAGATAGGAAATCAGCACGCGCAGGCGGGCTGCGGCCAGTGCGCCCAGGCCGCCCAGCACCAGGGTGGCGACGCCGGCCCACAGCAGCCAGTCGCGGCCATAGCCGGCCAGCGCGCCGGCGTCCTCGCCGAACCACAGCATCTGCACGCGCAGCACCGCGTACAGGCCGACCTTGGTCATGATCGCGAACAGTGCGGCCACCGCAGCCGGTGCACGCGCATAGGATTCGGGCAGCCACAGGTACAGCGGCATCAGCGCGGCCTTGGCGCAGAACACCAGCAGCAACAGGCCGATGGTCGCTTTCACCAGGGTCAGCTGCGAGGCCGGTACCTCGGCGATGCGCTGCGACAGCTCGGCCATGTTCAGCGACCCCAGCGAGGCATACAGCAGGCCCAGCGCGATCAGGAACAGGGTCGAGGCGGTGACGTTGAACACCACGTAGTGCAGGCCGATGCGCATGCGCAGGCCACGGCCGCCGCTCAGCAGCAGGCCGTAGGAGGCGATCAGCATCACCTCGAAGAATACGAACAGGTTGAAGATGTCGCCGGTCAGGAACGCACCGTTCAGGCCCACCAGCTGGAACTGGAACAGCGCGTGGAAGTGCGGCGCGCGCCGGTCCCAGCCCGAGCACGCATGCATCAGGCAGGGGATGGCCAGCAGCAACGTGGTCAGCAGCATCCACGCCGACAGGCGGTCGGCCACCAGCGCGATGCCCAGCCGCGAGGGCCAGTCACCCAGCAGGTAGACGTTGATGTCGCCGCCGGCGGTCTGCGCGAACAGCAGGCCCACCACCACGGCCAGCGCCGCCATCGCGGTCCAGGCCACGCTGCGCTGCACCTTCGGGCCATAGCGGCGGTGTTCGACGAACAGGGACAGCGCGGCGCCGAGCAGCGGAACCAGGATCGGCAGGATCACCAGATGATTCATGCCTGGCCCTCGCCCTGACGCGGCGGTGCGTCCTCATCCGGCTCGTGCGCATCCACGTGGTCGCTGTGGTTGTCGCTGCGGCTGCGCATCGCCAGCACGATGGTCACCGCGGTCATCGCAAAGGCGATGACGATGGCGGTCAGCACCAGTGCCTGCGGCAGCGGATCGGTGTAGTTGCCCAGGTGGCTCTCCAGGCCTTCCTGCAGCACCGGCGCCTTGCCCAGCACCACGCGGCCACCGGCGAAGATCAGCAGGTTGGTGGCGTAGGACAGGAAGGTCATGCCGAGGATCACATCGAAGCTGCGCGCGCGCAGCAGCAGGTAGACGCCGATGGCGGTCAGCACGCCGATCGCGGTGGCCAGGGCCAGTTCCATCAGTGCATCTCCCCGGTGCGGGCCGAACGGCGTTGCAGGTCGATCTCGCCGCGGCGCGCGGTGCGCGTGCGCGACGGTTTGACCGTGCCCATCATCGACAGCATCAGCATGGCGCCGCCGAACACCACCAGGTACACGCCGATGTCGAACCCGATCGCGCTGGCCAGCGGTACTTCACCGATCAGCGGCAGGTGCAGGTCGAGGTGGCCGCTGGTCAGGAACGGCACGCCGAACAGCATCGAGGCGCTGCCGCTGAGCAGGGCGATCAGCAGGCCCATGCCGATGCAGCGGATGTAGTCGAAGCCGAAGCGCGATTCGACCGACGCGGTGCCCTGGATCACGTACTGGATCAGCAGCGGCACCGCCAGCACCAAGCCGGCGATGAAGCCGCCGCCGGGCGCGTTGTGGCCGCGCAGGAACAGGAAGATCGACACCGTCAGGGTCAGCGGGAACATGATCTGGGCCAGGTCGGCCGGCACCGGCAGCTTGATCGGCGGGCCCGGCATGATCTGCTCCGGGGCCATGCGCGTGCGCCGCAGCAGGGCATGCACCACCAGGGCGGCGATGCCGAACACGGTGATCTCGCCGAAGGTATCGAAGCCGCGGAAGTCGACCAGGATCACGTTGACCACGTTCTGCCCATAGGCCTCGGGCAGGGCGCGGGCGAGCATCTCGCCGGCCATGGTGTTCGGCGGCAGGGTCATCGCGCTGTAGGCCAGCGCGCCGAGGCCGGCGCCGGCGATGATCGCGATGACCGCATCGCGCTGCTTGCGCCAGCGCGGCCGCTCCGGCCCGGACTGGGCGGGCAGGTAGTTCATGCCCAGCAGCATCAGCACCAGGGTCACCATCTCCACCAGCAGCTGGGTCAGGGCCAGGTCCGGGGCGGACAGGAACACGAAGGTGAGCGACACCATCAGGCCGACGCCACCGACCAGCAGCACGGCCAGCAGGCGCTGCTTGTAGACGCGCAGGGTGGCCACAGCGCAGGCCATCATCACCAGCCACAGCGCCCAGCCCAGCAGCGGCATCGACTGCGGTCGGGTCCAGTTGGGCGAGGCCGGGTTGGCGATGTAGGGCGCGGCGGCCACGGTGATGGCCACCAGCACCAGGCCCAGCAGCATGCGCTGCAGGCTGCCGTTGGCGATGCCGTTGGTGAGGCGCATGGCCAGCGCGGACACCGTGTCCAGCTGCGCATGGAAGACGTTGCGGCCGGTGGCGGTGTTCTGCACGCCGTGCAGGTTGATCAGCTTGCGCAGGCCGAAGTACAGGGCCACGCCGCCAACCACGCCGATCGCGCTCATCGCCAGCGGCAGGTTGAAGCCGTGCCAGACCGACAGGCTGTACTCGGGCATGGCGGCGCCGAGGATGGAGCCGGCCGCGGCATGCAGCACCGGGGCCACGGTCAGCGCCGGGGCGATGCCCACCGCCACGCAGATCACCACCAGGATCTCCACCGGCACCTTCATCCAGCGCGGCGGCTCGTGCGGCACGCGGTCCAGGTCGTGCGGGCCGGGGCCGAAGAAGGTGTCGTGCACGAAGCGCAGGCTGTAGGCCACGCCGAACACGCCGGCCAGCAGCGCGGCGATCGACACCGCCGTGCGCATGGTGCCCGGGCCGCCGGCGGTCAGCGCCTCGGCAAACAGCATTTCCTTGGACAGGAAGCCGTTGAGCAGCGGGATGCCGGCCATCGCCAGCGAGGCGATGATCGCCAGCGCGCTGGTGAAGGGCATCAGCCTGCGCAGGCCACCCAGCTTGCGCATGTCACGGGTGCCGGTCTCGTGGTCGATGATGCCGGCGGCCATGAACAGCGAGGCCTTGAACGTGGCGTGGTTGAGGATGTGGAACACGCCGGCGACCACCGCCATCGGCGTGGACAGGCCGAACAGCAGGGTGATCAGGCCCAGGTGGGAAATGGTCGAATAGGCCAGCAGGCCCTTCAGGTCGTGCTGGAAGATCGCGTTCCAGGCACCGATCAGCAGGGTCAGCGCGCCGATGCCGCTGACCGTATAGAAGAACAGGTCGGTGCCGGCCAGGGCCGGATGCAGGCGGGCCAGCAGGAACACGCCGGCCTTCACCATGGTGGCCGAATGCAGGTAGGCCGACACCGGGGTGGGCGCGGCCATCGCGTGCGGCAGCCAGAAGTGGAACGGGAACTGCGCGCTCTTGGTGAAGATGCCGGCCAGCACCAGGAACAGGGCATAGGGGTAGAGCGCGCTGGCGCGGATCTGGTCGCCGGCGGCCAGCACCACGTCCAGGTCGAAGCTGCCGACGATGCGGCCGATCAGCAGCACGCCACCGAGCAGGGCCAGGCCGCCGCCGCCGGTGATCACCAGCGCCATCCGCGCGCCCTCGCGGGCGTCCTTGCGGTGCGACCAGAAGCCGATCAGCAGGAACGAGCTGATGCTGGTCATTTCCCAGAACACCATCAGCAGCAGCAGGTTGCCGGAGATCACCATGCCCAGCATGGCGCCCATGAACAGCAGCAGGTAGCAGTAGAAGCGGTGCGCGTTGTCCTGGCTGCTGAGGTAGTAGCGCGCGTACAGCACCACCAGCGCGCCGATGCCCAGCACCATGCCGGCGAACATCCAGGCCAGGCCGTCCAGGCGCAGGGCGAAGTCCAGCCCGATCTGCGGCAGCCAGGGCATCAGGCTTCGGACCACCTGCCCCTCCATGATGGCCGGGGTCAGCCATCCAAGGATGGCCAATCCGCCCAACGGCGCCAGCGCCGCCAGCCAGGCGGCTGTCGAGCGGGAACTACGGGGGAAGGCCGCAACAGCCACTGCCATCAGGAACGGCAGGGCCAGCAGCAGGGGCAGGCTGGGGAGCATGCAGGGAATCCATGATTCACGAGCAGGTCATTGAGTCTAACAGTCAGCCAAATGTTGCCGAAACCCATGTAACGGCCACAAACGGCATGTAACGTGCGCTATTCATTTTTTTTGCGGTGCGGCATGC
>JAFAFD010000053.1 GCA_023423675.1 Pseudomonadota bacterium
CATGGATGGGTTCACGGCGTCCCCGCACGCCCACAGCGCCCCGCCTCCCCCGGGGAAGCCAGCACTTGATCTTGACGTTGCTCTAGCGGGTGCAGGGCAGCAGCCCTGCAATAAAAAACCCCACCCTCAGTAACGAGGCCGGCCTTCTTCCAGCACCTGCCGCAGGAACGGCACCGTGATCCGCCGCTTCGCCGCCAGCGACTCCCGGTCCAGCCAGTCCAGCAGCGTGATCAGCCCACCCAGCTCGCGCCCGGTATGCGACAGCAGCCACTCGATGGCCGCCTCGTCGATCGCCAGCCCGCGCCGCAGCGCGCGCTCGCGCAGCACCGCCGCCCGCCCTTCCTCGTCCAGCGGCTGCAGCAGCACCCGTACGCACTGGCCCAACCGCGAACGCAGGTCCGGCAGCACCAGGCCCAGCTCGCCCGGCGCGTGCTGCGCCGTGTACAGCACCGTTACCCCCGCCGCGCGCGCGCGGTTGTGGAAGTCGAACAGCGCGATCTCGTCCTCGCGATGGCCCGCCACCGCATCCAGGCCGTCCAGCGCCACCAGCTCGCGCTGCTCCAGGCCATCCAGCGCCGCCGCCACCCGGCCGACCGCGCCGGCCAGCGGCACGTAGGTCGGCAGGCGCCCGGCCTGCTGCGCGCTGGAACACATCGCCAGCGCCTGGTGGGTCTTGCCCGTGCCCGCCGCACCTTCCAGGTAGACCCAGTCGTGGCTGGCGCCCACCGCGATCGCACGCAGCTGCGCCAGCGCGCCGTCCGGCGCGCCGATGAAGGTCTCCAGGCGCTGGTCCCGCGGATAATGCAGGGCCAGCGGAAGTTGCGGCACACCAATCACTTCGGGTCCGGGCCGTTCTCGTAGGGGTCGAGGATGATATGGGGGGCGTCGATCACGCCATCAAGCACGATGGCCGGCTTTTCGCCGACGTACAGCTCGCTCTGGCGGTAACGCTGGTGGGCATAGCGCAGCAGCACGTTGCTGACCGCCGCCACCGGCAGCGCCAGCAGCATGCCGAGGAAGCCGAACAGCTGGCCACCGGCCATCACCGCGAAGATCACCGCCACCGGGTGCAGGCCGATCTTGTCGCCGACGATGCGCGGGGTCAGCACGTAGCTTTCCAGCAACTGGCCGACGGTGAACACCACGCCCACCAGCAGCAGCAGCTTCAGGTCGATGCCCTGCGCCTGCACCAGCGCCGCCACCACCGCCATCACAATGCCGGTGGTCGCGCCCAGGTACGGGATGAAGCTGATCAGGCCGGCCACCAGGCCGATCAACAGGCCCAGCTTCAGGCCGGCCAGCGACAGGCCGGCGGCGTAGATCACGCCCAGCGCCACCATCACCAGGAACTGGCCACGGATGAAGGCGCCCAGCACGTCGTTGGATTCGCGCGCCAGGTTGGTGATCGTGCCGATGTGGTTGCGCGGGATCACCGAGGCGACGCGCTCGACCAGCTTGTCCCAGTCACGCAGGAAGTAGAACGCCAGGATCGGCAGCAGCGCCAGGTTGACCATCCAGGTCACCACGGTGAAACCCGAGCGCGAGACGTAGCCCATGAAGGTGGTGGCGAAGCCGCCGGCCTGCTGCCAGTGGCTGCGCAACCACTCGATCAGCCGGTCCGGGTCCATCCACTGCATCACTTCCAGGCCGGTCTTCTGCTCGAACCACGGGATGCCGGTCTGCATCAGCCAGGCCTGCGCCTGCGGCACGGCGGCCATCAAGGTGGTGATCTGGCGCTCGATCATCGGCACCAGCACCAGCAGCAGCGCGGTCACCACCAGCACCATCGCCACGAACACCAGCACCACGCCGGTGTTGCGCGAGCGGCCGGTGGCCTCGATGCGGTCGACCAGCGGGTCACCCAGCCAGGCCAGCGCCAGGGCCAGCACGAACGGGGTCAGGATGGGGGCCAGCAGCCACACCACCCAGCCGATCAGCAGGGCCACGGCCACGTACTTCAGCCGTCGCAGGAACTGCGCGATTTCCGCTTCCGGGGATTGGGTCATCGCAGCCGGTACTCGTTGCTGACCGGGGCCGGCTGCGGTGCGCCGGTGCTGTCATCGATCGGCGCCGGCAGGGCCGGCAGGGTCGCCGACGGCACCAGCACGCCGTTGTCGCCCAGCATGCGGTTGAAGCCGGCCAGGCCGGTGGTCATTTCCAGGTTCAGCTCCAGGTGGTCGGCCGTCGCCCGCAGCGGGGTGACGTTGCGCACCACCGGCACCTCGCGCAGGCCCGCGGCCAGGCGCAGGTACTCATCGGTGCTGTTGATGCCGGTCACCACCACGCGGTAGGTACCGGCTGCACCGGTGGCCGCGCCCGCCTTGGCGTAGCGCTTGACCAGGGCATCGGCGGCGCCGTCGGCACCGGCGGCCATCGCGCGCATGGCGTTGGCGTCCTTGGTGGTCCACTTGTTCAGCTCGCGGCCGTTGTCGACGAACACCCAGTCCGCCTGCCAGCCGCCATTGGCGCGGTACAGCTTGCCGATCAGCTGCATCGGCGGCGAGTAGCGGGCCGATGCGCGCGACACCGCGGCGCTGTCTTGGCGCCAGATGGCCCCGGCCAGCGCCTGTTCGGCGGCACCACCGCTGGGCAGGCCCAGCTTGTAACCACGCTCGATGGCGCGGTTCAGCAGCGGACGGGCCGCATTGGCCTGCTGCACGCTGACCAGGCGCGGGCCGCTGCCGTCGTCCACCGCCAGCCAGACCACCGGCTTCGGCCGCGGCTGCGGCCACAGCGGCAGGCCCAGGGCCGAGGCCAGCGCATCGACGTCATCCTCGCGGAAGCGGGCGACCAGCAGGGTCCGGTAGCTGGGCGCGCCACTGGCGCCGACGCTCTGGTCCTGCTTGAAGTCGTAGCTGGCCACGTAATCCTTGGCGTTGCGCAGGGCCTGCACCACGCCCGGGCGCGCGGTCACGTTGCGGTCGCCGGACAACTTGCCCAGCACCACGCTCAGGGCACGGGCCAGGCCACCGTTGCGGTCGGCCTCGGCCTGGCTGTTCACAGGCACTTCGGCCTCGTAGGCACCACTGGCGGTGGCGACATCTCCCTCGGTGCGAAGGGCGCTCTGGGCCATCGTGGCCACCGGCAGGCACAACGCAAGGAGCAGGGCGGGAATAAGGCTGCGGCGCATCAGGACATCCATTGGCTCGACGTATCCGGGGGGAATTGTTGCCCGAATACGGACTTTGCGCCAATGCGGCCTGTTAAAATCGTCCGTTCAACCCCTGCCAGCGCCGACGCCCGTGACCAACACCCCGTCTTCCGCCCCCTCCCCCCTCACCTACCGTGACGCGGGTGTCGACATCGACGCCGGCAACGAGCTGGTCGAGCGGATCAAGCCCCTGGTCAAGCGCAGCTTCCGTCCGGAAGTAATGGGCGGCCTGGGCGGCTTCGGCGCCCTGTTCGACCTGTCCAATAAGTACCGCGAGCCGGTGCTGGTGTCGGGCACCGACGGCGTGGGCACCAAGCTGAAGCTGGCCCACCAGCTGAACCGCCACGATACGATCGGCATCGACCTGGTCGCCATGTGCGTCAACGACGTGCTGGTGCAGGGCGCCGAGCCGCTGTTCTTCCTGGACTACTTCGCCACCGGCAAGCTGGACATCGACACCGCCGCGGCGGTCGTGGGCGGCATCGCCAACGGCTGCACCGAGGCCGGCTGCGCGCTGATCGGCGG
This sequence comes from Pseudomonadota bacterium, assembly GCA_023423675.1. GTDB lineage: Bacteria > Pseudomonadota > Gammaproteobacteria > Xanthomonadales > Xanthomonadaceae > Stenotrophomonas. The sequence goes on from JAFAFD010000053.1 coordinate 3,677, forward strand.
CGAAACCGCTGAAATGCCCGACATGTACGCCCCGGGCGAGTACGACCTGGCCGGCTTCACCGTCGCCGCGGTCGAGAAGAGCGAACTGAAGGACGGCGCCAGCGTGGCCGCCGGCGACGTACTGATCGGCATCGCCTCCTCCGGCCCGCACTCCAACGGCTACTCGCTGGTGCGCCGCATCTACGACCGCGCCGGCCAGCCGGCCGACCTGGAGCTGGAAGACGGCGTCAAGCTGGTCGACGCGCTGATGGCGCCGACCCGCCTGTACGTCAAGCCGATCCTGTCGCTGCTGAAGTCGCACGGTGCGGCCATCCACGGCATGGCCCACATCACCGGTGGCGGCCTGACCGAGAACATCATCCGCGTGGTGCCCGACGGCCTCGGCCTGGACATCCAGGCCTCGGCCTGGCCGCTGCCGCCGGTGTTCCAGTGGCTGCAGAAGGAAGGCGCCGTGGTCGACAGCGAGATGTGGCGCACCTTCAACTGCGGCATCGGCTTCGTGCTGATCGTCGCCCCGGAGCAGGTCGCCGCGGTGTCCGAAGCCGTGCAGGCGCAGGGCCTGGACCACTGGCCGATCGGCCAGGTGGTCACCGCCAGCGGCGCCGAACGCGTCCGCATCGCCTGATCGGCACCCAAGGAGCCCGCATGGACGCTACGCCCCCGTTGTCCGCCGCACCGGTGCCGCCCCCGGCCCCGGTTGCGCCCGCACTGACCGCACAGGACATCGACCACCTGCGCCTGCTGGCGATCTTCCATTACGTGGTGGCCGGCCTGGCCGCCGTGTTCGGGCTGATCTTCTGCATGCACATCGTGATGGGCATCGCCATGCTCAGCGGCGCCCTGCCGATGAACTCCAACGGCCAGGCCACGCCGCTGCACGAGCAGCAGTTCATGGGCTGGATGTTCATCATCATGGGCGGCTGCGCGGTGTCCTTCGGGCTGGGCCTGGCAGGCTTCATCGCCTATGCCGGGCGCTGCCTGAAGCAGCGGCGCCGGCACACGCTGTGCATGGTGGTGGCCGCCATCGCCTGCCTGTTCACCCCGTTCGGCACCGTGCTGGGCGTGTTCACCCTGGTCGTGCTGCTGCGCCCGCAGGTGAAGGCGGCCTTCGAAGCCAACGCGCCTTCCCGCCTCTGAGACACCCGATGGCTGCCGCATGACCGCACGCATCGCCGTACTGGCCTCCGGCCGTGGCAGCAACCTGCAGGCCATCCTTGATGCGATCGACGCCGGCCGCCTGCCGGCCGAGGTGGTGGGGGTCTTCTCCGACCGCCCCGACGCCGCCGCACTGCAGCGCGTCGGGCCCGGCCAGCGCTGGGCACACGCACCGAAGACCTTCAGCGACCGCGCCGCGTACGAGCAGGCGCTGGGCGATGCCGTGCAGGCGGCAGCCCCGGACTGGATCGTCTGCGCCGGCTACATGCGCATCCTCGGCGCCGACTTCGTGCAGCGCTTCAACGGCCGCCTGGTCAACATCCATCCGTCGCTGCTGCCGCTGCACAAGGGCCTGCACACCCACGCCCG
>JAFAFD010000119.1 GCA_023423675.1 Pseudomonadota bacterium
TCACGCGGCGCGACATGCTCAAGCTCAGTGCGGGCTCGGCCACCACCATGGCCATGCCTGCCGCTGTCGCCGCCGCCGCCGAGCCCGACCGCTCCTCCGCACGCGCCCCGGTCACCATGCAGGTGACCTTCAAGGTGAACGGTGCTAGCCGCTCCCTAATGCTCGACACCCGGGTCACCCTGCTAGATGCGCTGCGTGAGCAGCTGCAGCTGACAGGCACGAAAAAAGGCTGCGACCATGGGCAGTGCGGTGCCTGCACCGTCCTGGTGGACGGCCGTCGCATCAATGCGTGCCTGACTCTGGCCGTGATGCATGAGGGCGCCAGGATCACCACCATCGAAGGTATGGGATCACCTGGCAACCTCAGCGACATGCAGGCCGCCTTCGTCAAGCATGATGGTTTCCAGTGCGGGTACTGTACGCCTGGCCAGATCTGCTCGGCCGTGGCGGTGCTCGATGAGATCCAGCGGGGTGTCCCCAGCCACGTCACTGCACGGCTGGACGAGCCTGCGGCACTGACACCTGAAGAGATCCGCGAACGGATGAGCGGCAATATCTGCCGCTGCGGCGCCTACTCCAACATCATCGAAGCGATCCAGGATGCCGCGGGGAAGCGCTCATGAGGGCATTCACCTATGAACGCCCCGCCAGCGCGGCCGATGCCATTGCCGCCGCCACGCGCGCACCGGGTGCACGCTTCATCGCAGGGGGCACCAACCTGCTCGACCTGATGAAGCTGGAAGTGGAAACGCCGACCCATCTGATCGATGTGAACGGGCTGGGCATGGATGGTATCGAAGCGACGGCCGACGGCGGCCTCCGGATCGGTGCACTCGTGCGCAATACCGATCTGGCCGCAGATGCCCGCGTCCGCCGCGACTACGGCGTGCTGACCCGGGCGCTGGTGTCGGGTGCCTCGGGACAGCTGCGCAACAAGGCAACCACGGCAGGCAATCTGCTGCAACGCACGCGCTGCCCCTACTTCTACGATACGGCCCAGGCCTGCAACAAGCGCCTGCCGGGCAGCGGCTGTGCCGCAGTTGAAGGCGCAAGCCGGCAACTGGCGATCATCGGCGGCAGCGCAGACTGCATTGCCACGCATCCCAGCGACATGGCGGTGGCCATGATGGCATTGGGCGCATCGGTGGAAACACTGCAGGCCGACGGCACGCGTCGGCTCATTGCGCTGGATGCACTTTACCGCCCGCCGGGAGCAACGCCACATCTTGAGACCACGCTGCTGCGTGGCGAGCTGATCCAGGCGGTGATCCTGCCTCCCCCGGCAGGTGGCAGCCAGGTCTATCGGAAAGTGCGTGACCGCGCCTCCTACGCGTTTGCGCTGGTTTCGGTTGCTGCCATCGTGCAGGCCGATGGCAGCGGACGCATCGCGCTGGGCGGCGTGGCCTACAAGCCATGGCGCAGCGACGCCGCCGACGCCGCGCTGCCGCAGGGAGCTTCGGCCGCCATCTCGACGCTGCTGCGGGGTGCGGCACCGACCGACCAGAACCGCTTCAAGGCGGTGCTGGCCGAGCGCACGCTGGCATCCATCCTGCAGGACGTGAGGGCGCACGCATGAAGTTCACTACGCCTGCTGGCACCAATCCCATCGACGCAAAAAAGGTCGTCGGGCAACCGCACCCCCGCATCGACGGTCCATTGAAAGTCTCGGGAAAGGCAACCTACGCCTACGAATGGCACGACGCGCTACCCGAAACGCCGGCTTACGGCGTGGTCGTCGGCGCAGGGATCGCCACCGGAACCGTCGCGTCACTGGATCTTGAGCCCGCTCGCCGCTCGCCGGGCGTCCTGGCCATCGTCACTGCCGACAATGCAGGGCCGCTGCAGCGCGTGAAGCGCAACGCTGCGCCGCTGCTCGGTGGCCCGACCATCAGCCACTATCATCAGGCGCTGGCGGTGGTGGTTGCCGAGACCTTCGAGCAGGCACGCGCGGCGGCCGCCAGGGTCCGCGTGCGCTACGCGCCCCGGCACGGTTCATTCGACCTGGCTGCGGCCCGCAAGGATGAGGCGTCACTGAAGACGCCCGAACCCGATGCCCGGGTGGGCGATTTCGAAAAGGCGTTCCAGCAGGCCGACATCACCCTCGATGCGACGTACCACACACCTGACCAGTCACACGCCATGATGGAGCCGCATGCCACGCTGGCGGCCTGGGATGGTGACCACCTGACCGTATGGACGTCCAACCAGATGATCAACTGGGGCCGAACGGACCTGGCCAGGACGCTGGGCATACCCAAGGACAATGTCAGGCTGGTATCGCCTTACATTGGCGGCGGCTTCGGCGGAAAGCTGTTCCTGCGCTCCGATGCCCTTCTCGCAGCGCTCGCGGCACGTGCGGCGAAACGCCCGGTCAAGGTGGCGCTGCAGCGCCCGCTGGTCGCCAACAACACGACCCATCGCCCCGCCACCATCCAGCGCATCCGGCTGGGCGCGTCCCCGAACGGAACATTGACCGCCATCGGACACGAATCCTGGTCGGGCAACCTGCCGGGCGGCTCGCCCGAGGAAGCCGTGCAGCAGACCCGCTTCCTGTATGCCGGCGCGCATCGGCTGGCGGCGCTGCGATTGGCTGCGCTGGATCTTCCCGAAGGCAACGCGATGCGCGCGCCCGGCGAGACGCCCGGACTGATGGCCCTGGAAATCGCCATGGATGAGATGGCAGAGAAGGTCGGGCTGGATCCGATCGAGTTCCGCATCCGCAACGATACGCAGGTCGACCCCAGCGATCCGTCTCGCCCATTTTCGCAACGACAACTGGTGCAGTGCCTGCAATCCGGCGCCTCGCGCTTCGGCTGGGAGCGTCGCAGCGCTGTCCCTGCCGCCAACCGCGATGGACGCTGGCTGGTCGGCATGGGTGTGGCAGCGGGCTTCCGCAACAACCTGGTGATGAAATCCGGCGCGCGCGTGCGCCTGGCCACTGATGGGCACGTGACCGTCGAGACCGACATGACCGATATCGGCACCGGCAGCTACACCATCATCGGCCAGACCGCCGCCGAAATGCTGGGCGTTCCCCTGGAGCAGGTCACGGTGAAGCTGGGCGACTCGCGCTTTCCGGTTGCCGCCGGCTCCGGCGGACAGTGGGGTGCCAACAGTTCTACTGCAGGCGTCTACGCGGCCTGCATGGCATTGCGGACCAAAGTCGCCAGCGCGCTGGGGATGGATGCTGCCGTGGCACGGTTTGAAGACGGCCATGTCATCGATGGGCAACGACGCGCTGCCCTGACAGAGGCAACTGGCAGCGGGGAAATGGTTGCCGAGGACAGCATCGAGTTCGGTGCCTTGCAGGAGAAGTTCCAGCAATCGACTTTCGCCGCGCATTTCGTCGAGGTGGGCGTTGATGTCGCGACGGGCGAAACGCGCATACGGCGGATGCTGGCCGTCTGCGCTGCGGGACGCATCCTGAATCCCACGACGGCGCGCAGCCAGGTCATCGGCGCTATGACGATGGGCATCGGTGCTGCGCTGTCGGAGGAACTGGTCGTCGACCCGCGCCTGGGCTTCTTCGTCAACCACGACCTGGCAGGCTACGAGGTTCCGGTGCATGCCGATGTGCCCCACCAGGAGGTGGTGTTCCTTGACGAGGCCGATGCCGTGTCATCGCCCATGAAAGCCAAGGGTGTCGGCGAGCTGGGCTTGTGTGGTGTCAGTGCCGCCATCGCCAACGCCGTCTACAACGCAACCGGCGTACGGGTCAGGAATTACCCGCTGACGCTGGACAAGCTGCTGGCAGGCCTGCCGGACCTCTCATGACAACGGCGCTTTTTCCCGCACCGCTGGACCTTGAAACGGGCAATGCACGGCCTGCCCTGCGTGCTGCTGCCGATGCCGCACGCAATCGCTCTCCGGCGGTGCTGGCCATCGTGGTGCAGACCGAAGGATCAACCTACAGCCGTGCGGGGACCTGCGTGTTGTTTGCCGGCGACGAACAGATCGGCTGGCTCAGTGGCGGCTGCCTCGAGCCGGAGCTCGCACGCGCGGCCTGCAGGGTTGCAGCGGAAGGGCAGCTCTGCTGGGTAAAAATTGATACCCGCGATGATGCTGCGCTGTTTTCCGGCAACGCCGTGGGCTGCCGCGGCTGCCAGTGGATCGCGCTGCTGCCGTTGCACGAGTTGCCGGGCCTGGCAGACTGCCTGGATGTCTGGCTGCAGGGCCGTGACACCCTGCGCCTGTCCCTGGCGACCAAGGGTCTTGTTGAAGGTCGCTGCGCCGGATCTTCGTTCTGCACCCAACTGCCGGTGCTCAAGAGCGACGAGGCCATCGACACCAGCGCATGGCGCCTGCAATGGCACCGGCCACCACTGGTGCAGCTGCATGGCGCCGGACCTGAGGCATTGACGCTGGTGCCAATGCTGGAACATCAGGGCTGGCTCATACAGATCGTGGAGCCGCGAAGGGCTTGGCAGGCGCGCCTGCCAGCGCTGCAGCAAAAGAACGAGATACAAGCAGGCCGCCAGGTGGATGCGGCCCTGGTCATGCACCACAACTTCGAGCTGGACCTGGATGCGTTGCGGTTGCTTGCCCGATCAAGGATTCCCTTCATCGGATTGCTGGGCCCTCGCCAGCGCAGGGAGGATCTGTTCAAGGTGCTGGACGCAGGTACGCGCGTCGCGCTTGAGCCCCGGCTGCGCTCACCCATCGGCCTGGCACTGGGCGGACGGGGGCCCGAGGCAATCGCCCTGAGCATCACCGCCCAGCTGCAGGCATGGCGCCATGGCAGCGCACTGGGCAGTACGTGAGCGGGCACGCTGCCGTGGTGCTCGCCGCCGGAATGAGCCGTCGGCTGGGCCGACCCAAGCAGTGGCTTCAGGTCAATGGCGAATCACTGCTGCGGCGTGCAGCGCGGCTGGCGTCCGAGACAGATCCGGACGTGCTGATCGTACTGACGCCGCAGGGCCCTGCCTTCGGTCCGGAGCTGGCCGGACTGCGTGCCGTCCAGGTGCAGAATCCCACGCCCGGGCTGGGGGTCGGCAGCAGCCTCCTGCTGGCAGCGCCGCACCTCGGCACCGCCCGCCAGGTGCTGGTCCTGGTCTGCGACCAACCGCGCCTCCATGCAGGACATCTTCGTGCCCTGCTCGACGCCGCCGCCAGCACGCCGTGCCACTGCGCTGCTACGCTGGAAGGCGGGGTGCCGGGTTCGCCGGCCGTTGTCCCCGCAGCGTGGTTCAACGACCTGCCGCAGAGCGGTAGCGAACACGGTTTCGGTCGCCGCCTGCGGCAGACCCCGGGCGTCGCCCTCTGCATCAGCGACGCGCCCCTTCGTGACATCGACGACGCGGAGGATCTGCGCGCCGCGCTCGCCGCAGGATGGATCGATGCGCCGCCGCAATGACGACCGGTAGCGCCGGTCCATGCCCGGCGAGCGCAGCGGCACCTGAAGGCCTTCGCCAGGCACGGCCTGGCGCTACCAAGGCTGCGTCGATCTCTTCACTACCGTCGCAATGATGATCGGTAGCGCCGGGC
>JAFAFD010000154.1 GCA_023423675.1 Pseudomonadota bacterium
CAACTCCCCCCGTCTGCTGACCGTCGCGGTGACCTCGCGCGCGCTGTTCGCCCTGGAAGAAAGCCATGCGCTGTTCGAGAGCGATGGCGTGGCGGCGTACGCCGAGTACCAGCGCCAGCACGAGGACGACATCCTGGGTCCCGGCGTGGCGTTCCCGGTGGTGCGCAAGCTGCTGGCACTGAACCAGGGCGCCAGCCCGGAAAACCCGCGTGTCGAGGTGATCCTGCTGTCGCGCAATTCGGCCGACACCGGCCTGCGCATCTTCAATTCGATCCAGCATTACGGGCTGGGCATCATCCGCGCGACCTTCACCGCCGGTGAGCCGACCTGGCCCTACGTGAAGCCGTTCGGCACCGACCTGTTCCTGTCGGCCAACCCCGAATCGGTGCGCAGTGCGCTGCGCCATGGCATCGCGGCAGCGACCATCCTGCCCAAGCCGCCCGGCGAGACCGCGGCGGCTGCCGCCGACCAGATCGATATCACGCGCCCGGCCGGACAGCTGCGCATCGCCTTTGATGGTGACGCGGTGATCTTCGGCGACGAGAGCGAGCGGATCTCGCGCGAGCAGGGGGTTGAGGCCTTCGGTCGCCACGAGCGCGAGCGCGCCCGCGAGCCGCTCAGTGGTGGCCCGTTCCGCGGCTTCCTGTCGGCCCTGCACACGCTGCAGGAAGTGTTCCCGGCGGGCGACAGCGCGCCGATCCGCACCGCGCTGGTCACCGCGCGTTCGGCCCCGGCGCACGAGCGGGTGATCCGCACCCTGCGCGAGTGGGGCGTGCGCCTGGACGAGGCCCTGTTCCTCGGTGGGCGGCACAAGGGCCCGTTCCTGCAGGCCTTTGGCGCGGACATTTTCTTCGATGATTCGCAGCACAACATCGACAGCGCCCGCGAACACGTGGCCGCCGGCCACGTCCCGCACGGCGTCGCCAACGAGGGCTGAGCCCGGTAGCTGCCAACCTTGGTTGGCATCGCGGCGCAGCCGCGCCCACCAAGGCGGGCGTCTACCAGAGCGGGGCACGAAGCTTCGGTAGGTGCCAACCGTTGGTTGGCATAGCGGCGCAGCCGCGCCCACCAAGGTGGGCGTCTACCAGAGCGGGGCACGAGGCTTCGGTAGTTGCCAACCTTGGTTGGCATCGCGGTGCAGCCGCGCCTACCAAGGTGGGCGTCTACCAGAGCGGGGCATGAAGCGACGGTAGCGCCGGGCCATGCCCGGCGAGCGCAGCGGCATGGGGCTACGGGCTGCCCGACATCCCCAGCTGCAGGTCCACCACCTTCCAGCGCAGGCCCTGCGGTTCCAGCACCACCCTCATCGGCGGTTCGCCCGGGCCGCGCTGGACGTCGACCACGAAACGGTCCAGCGCTTCGAAATGATGCTCGGCGTTCTTCAGGGGCCGCGCCGGTTCGGTCGCGCCGAACGCATCGCCGCCCTGCAGTTCATTACGGCCACGCTTCCACAGCACGTGGCCCTGCAGCATCGCGCCGATGCCGGTCGGCGTGACCATGGTGTCCACCGCCGCGCCACCCAGCTGGTCACCCAGCCCGTACAGCAGCGCGCCAAACGGGCTGGACGCCACGTCCGGCCCGGCCTGCCGCACCAGGTAGTCGTTGAGCTGCGCACGCAGGCTGCTGCGCACCCGCGGGAAGTCCACGTAGCGCTCCAGGCGCGCGGTATCGCGCTGTTCGATCGCCTTGGACAGGCCATGCACGGCCAGGTACGGGCCACTGAACCACCAGGCCACGACGGCCAGGACGAGGGCAACCAGGATGCCGATGAGCTTCTTCATGGCACCCAGACTGCCGCAACTGCGGGCACCGCGGGTTAAGCGTCAGTGACTGGGCGAGCCGCTGCCATCGCCGAAGGCCGCCACCAGACGCTGCCGCTCGGCGCCCTGCAGCGCCTGCACGTGGGTCTGCAGCACCTGGTGCAGGCTGGAAACGCGGGTGGTGCCAAGGATGCCGCTGGCCACGCCTTGGTGCTGCAGCACGTAGGCAAAGGCGGTCTGGGCCGGGTGTTGGCTGCGCACCGAGGCCACCGCTTGGCGCATCTCGCGGGCGCTGCGCATCAGGGCGCGGCTGCTCGGCTTCAGCCAGGTGCGCGCGAGGTACCAGGCGTCGGCCAGCCGTGGCAGGCGCGGACGGGCTGGCAGCAGGTGGCCCTGTGCGAGCACGGTCCCGGCCAGCACACCGATGCCCGCCGCCTGCAGCTGGTCGATCAGCGGCTCGCGGTCCTGCTGCAGGGCGTTGTAGTCCAGCAGCACCACGTCGAAGGCTTCGGGGTGCTCGATCATCCAGCGCAGCGTGCTGGCCGAATGGGTGTTGATGCCGGTATGGCGGACCAGCCCGCGCTCGCGCAGGCGCTGCAGCGCGGCCAGCAGCTCATCGTTGATGTCGTGCTCGCTGGCGCCGTGCAGCTGGTAGATGTCCAGATAGTCCAGGCCGAGGTTGCGCAGCGAGGCCTCGCAGCTGGCGGTGATCGCCGCGGCAGAGAAATCGCGCTGCTCGGCGCCGCTGATGCCGGCCTGGCCGGTCAGCGTGCCGCCCTTGCTGGACACCACCAGCGACTCACGCGGCACGCGCGCCAGCAGTGGGCGCAGGATGCGGCCCAGGCGCGGTTCGGCATGGAAGCCCGAATAGTTGTCGCCGGTGTCGAGCAGGTTCACGCCCTGGGCCAGCGCGTGTTCGACCACGGCGGCCGCGTCGCTCTCGGCGAAGCGGCGGTGGCCCCAGAAGCCGGAACAGCCCAGGCCGATCGGCGAGACCTGCAGACCGGTGCGACCCAGCAGGCGCCGCTGCCGCGCCAGGGGCAGTTCCTGCGACATCAGAATTCCAGGTCCAGCGCAGCGCACAAGTAATCGACGAACGGGCCCAGCGCGGCCAGGTCCTTGCCCAGGGTGGAGAGCAGGCGCGGGCCGGTCATGGTGTCGTCGTCCAGCGTGCGCCACATCACCCAGTTGCGGTGCTTGAGGTCGTCGATGAACTCGAAGTCGGCCGGGAAGCCGCGCGGCGGCCGCACCAGCTTCTCGGTCTGCTCGAAATCGAAGCGCTTGCGCAGGGCGGGCGCGTGCGCGGCTGCCTTCCAGCTGCCCGGGTTGTCGAGGATGAAATGGCGGATGCGCCGCTGCGTGTCCGGCTCGGGGTGCCACAGGCCGGCGCCGACGAAACTCTCGCCCGGCTGCAGGTGGATGTAGAACGAGGGCGCGGCCACTTCGCGGCGGCGCTCGTGGAACAGGCGGGCACCCTGCCAGGTCTTGTACGGCGACTTGTCGTGGGAAAAGCGCGCGTCGCGGTGGATGCGGAACAGCGAGCCGCCGACACCGCGCGTGTCCGCACGGAAATGGTCGCTGACTTCGGTCAGCGCCGGCTGCAGGTCACCCAGCAGGCGCAGGAACGGCTGCCGCACATGGTTTTCGTACTGCTGGCGATGGTCGTTGAACCAGGTCTTGTCGTTATGCCGCGCCAGGCTGCGCAGGAACTTGAAACTGGCGTCGGAGAAATACGTGCTCACAGCGTCTCCTGCAGGTGGTGGCCCCAGTCGCGCAGCGACTGCAGCAGGCCGGTCCGGCGCGCGTCATCGGGCGCTTCGGCGGCCAGCGCGTCGATCTGCTGCTGGTACTGGGGCAGGTTCAGTTCGCCCAGGCCGCTCTCGCCGAGCAGGCGCTGGCGGCGGTAATCCTGCCAGCGCTCGCGTTCAGCCGGTGCGAGGCTGTCGGGATGGTTGCGTGCGCGGTAGCGGAACAGCAGCTCGGGCAGGCGCGGGTCGCGGAAGCGGCCTTCCAGCGCGGCCAGCTGCTGCGGCGCACTGGTGCGGGCCAGGGCCAGCAGCGGCTTGTCGCCGGCGCCGAGGAAGCCGTCATACAGCGACGCATCCACGTCGGACACCGTGGCTGGCCGCGGCTGGTTGAAGACCTGTCGGGCCTTCTCGGCCAGCTGCGCGGCAACCTCGCGCAGGCGCTCGGCCTTGGCCTCGATCGCCGCCACGTCCAAGCCCAGGCGGGCGTGGTCGTCGGCGCGCAGGTGGTTCCAGGCCACCAGTGCCGGCACCTTGTTCAGATGCACTTCCTTCAGCGGCACGCGCGCCACGCCCTCGGGCAGTTCGCTGGCGCGCATGTACAGGCGCTGCGCGATCACGTCGGCCGGCAGCTCCAGCAGGTCGTCGATCTCGCCGTCCAGGTCGAACACGATCACCCGGTTGTTGATGGTCGGGTGCATGGCCAGCGGCAGCACCGGCGCCGCGCACAGGCGGCTGGCCGGGTAGCGCATGGAAATGTGCAGCACCGGCTTCATCGCCGCCACGTCCAGCAGGCTGCCGACGAAGCGCTTGTCGCGCAGCTTCAACGCGTACTCCCACAGCCGCGGCTGCGACTGCTTGAACAGCCGCGCCATGCCGATGGTGGCGCGCACGTCCGACAACGCCTCGTGGGCATCGCCTTCGCGCACGCCATTGGCCTCGGCCAGGTGCTCCAGCTTGAACGAGGTGGCGCCATCCTCGCGCAGCGGCCACTGGATGCCGTCCGGGCGCAGGGCGCGCATCATCCGCAGCATGTCCAGCAGGTCCCAGCGCGAGTTGCCGTTGCGCCACTCGCGCTCGTAGGGATCGTGGAAGTTGCGGAACAGCCCGTAGCGGATGAACTCGTCGTCGAAGCGCAGGGTGTTGTAGCCCAGCGCGCAGGTGCCGGGGCGCGACAGCTGCTCGTTGATGCGGTCAAAGGCCTCGGCTTCGCTGATGCCTTCGGCCATGGCCTGCTGCGGGGTGATGCCGGTCACCAGGGTCGCCATCGGCGAAGGCACCAGGTCATCGGCCGGGCGCACGAAGAAGCTGACCGGCGTGTCGATTACGTTGAGATCGGCATCGGTGCGCATCGCCGCGAACTGGGCGATGCGGGTGCGGCGCGGGTCCTGGCCGAAGGTTTCGAGGTCGTAGAACAGGAAGCTGTCGGCCATCAGTGTGCGCCCTCCAGGACCGGCAGCTGTGCGTGGATCTGCGCTTCCAGCGTGGCCCAGTCGATGTTGTCCAGTGAATCATGGCCGGCGGTGGCCGCCACCAGCAGGTCGCGCTGGATCTCCGTGCGGCGCAGCGCTTCGGCATACGGCGTGTGCAGGAAAGTGACCATGGTGTAGTGCGGCACGAAGCGCGTCGGCCAGCGCCGCTGCAGTTCCTGTTCCAGCTCGCGCTGCAGCAGGAAGGCCGGGTCGGCCACGCGGTCGCGCATCTCCAGGTAGTTTTCCAGCGCCATCTGCTGGATCGCGCGCGCGTTCGGCTTGCGCTCGGCCTCGAAGGCGGCGAAGGCGCCTTCCAGATCGTCGGCGTCGTGCAGGTGGCGGGCCAGTGACACGCAGTCCTCGAAGGCGCAGTTCATGCCCTGGCCGTGGAAGGGCACCATCGCGTGCGCGGCATCGCCGATCAGCACGGCGCGGCCGGCCTGGTGCCAGCG
>JAFAFD010000214.1 GCA_023423675.1 Pseudomonadota bacterium
GGCCACCGGGCATGGCCCGGCACTACCGGCGCGTGATTTCGATCTCGCCGTCGGTGATGTCGGCCATGGCGTGGTAGTCGACGTCGGCCTGGAAGTCATCCAGGCGCAGGCGGCCACCGCTGGCGACCACGGTGACCGGCACGGCGTGGAACTGCAACGGCTCGCCTTCGACCATCCGGTCGGCGTCGCGGCCGGGGCTGACCACCCAGACCTTGCCCTGGCCATCGGCGCTGTAGACCTGGGCCTGGCCGTCGGGCTCCACGCACAGCGCGGTGTCCTCGTCCACGCCGATGCCGACCATGTCCGGATCGCCGCTTTCCTGCGCGGCGCGGGCGACGAACACGATCAGGCGGCCGAGCCGGTCGCGCTTGTCGAAGTGGGTATCGGTGACCACGCGCTGCAGGTAGGGCATGTGCAGGAAGCCGCTGTCCAGGGTGACCGCGCTGCCCATCGGGTCGGCCAGCGCGCCGGCCGAGGTGATGCTGCCGCCATCGAGCGCGCCGTAGGCATAGCCGCCAAGGATCGCCAGGCCAGCGCTGGTGCCGGCGATAGGCTTGCCGGCGCGCACGTGCGCGTTAAGCGCGCGGTTGAGCGCCGTGCCCTTCCAGAAGCGGATGTAGCGCGACTGGTCACCGCCGGCGATGAAGATGGCATCGGCCGCGGCAACCACGCGTAGCACCGCCGGATCGTCGGCGCCGCGGCGGTTGTCGAACACCAGGGTCTGCACGGCGGTAGTGCCGCCGATATCGCGGTACAGGCGCTCCTGCAGCTCATCGCTACCGGACGCGCGCAGGATCAGCACGCGGCCGTTGCCGGCCTGCCGCAGCCACCACTGGAAGGCCTCGGGCACCCACTCGCCGCCACCCATCAGCATCATCGCCGGGGCGCGCGGACCGGGACGGGGTGCATCCAGGTCGCCAATCTCGTAATAATCGAAGCCAGGGGAATGCAGGTCGCGGGAGTCCTGCGCTGACGCCAGCGGGGCCATCACGGCCAGCACCACCCCCAGCACGAGGCTTGACCAGAATCGGCGGACAAGGGAACTCATCGTGGATCTCCCTGAACAGAATCGGCTTGCAACCGTTTTCACTCTTTGCCAGATGAAAGACCTGTAGTCAAGGCCATAAAAAAGGCGTTAAATGCGCGCGCCCATTCCGAATTGTGAATGGGGGACAGGGCCCCTCCTCTGCGGGCCGGCTTCATTCCCGAGATATCTCTCATGCGTAGACAGGCGATGGCGTGGTCGATCCGGCTGGCGTTGATGGGTGTTGCTGCCTCGGCAGCGGCCCAGAGCCCCGGCTCCTCTTCGGTGCAGCAACTCGATGCGGTCCAGGTGACCGGTTCGCGCATTCCGCGCGCACAGGTGGAAGGCCCGGCACCGATCACGGTGATCAATGCCGAGGAGATCCGCTCCAGCGGCTTCACCACGGTGCCCGACGTGCTGCGTGCGATGACCCAGAACGGCGGCGAGACGCAGAGCCAGCAGTCCTCCAGCGGCGCCGACTTCTCCCCGGGCGCGCAGCAGGTCGACCTGCGCGGGCTGGGCCCGAACCACACCCTGGTGCTGGTCAACGGCCGCCGTATCGCTGATTTCCCGATGCCGTTCCAGGGCCGCAGCAACTTCACCGACGTGTCCAACATCCCGCTGGGCATGATCGACCGCAGCGAGGTGCTGACCGGCAGCGCGTCGGCCAGCTACGGTGCGGAGGCGAGCGCCGGCGTGGCCAACTTCATCCTCAAGAAGACGGCCGACGGCACCACCGTCGACGTGCGCATGGGCACCACCAGCGAAGGCGGGGGCGAGTCGTTCGACATGAGCCTGTCCAGCGGCTTCAGCAAGGGCAATTTCAATGCGGTGTACAGCGTGGAGCTGCAGTCGCAGACGCCGCTGTGGGCCTATGAGCGCGACATCCAGGATTCGACCCAGGACGGGCCGACCGAAGGCTCGCGCATCGCCCGCCGCGCCTACCTGCGCACCGACTACAACGACGACTACCTGGACCCGGGCGCGGCCACCTGCGAAGCGCTGGCCGGGCAGAACCAGGGCAGCACCTACCACGCCTTCCGCCCGCGCTATGGCTACTACTGCGGCAGCGACACGTCGATCGGCTACGGCACCATCCTCAGCAAGCGCCGCGGCGCCAACGGCTATGCCTCGCTGAGCTATGACTTCGACAACGGCCAGCAGTGGTTTGCCGACGTGCAGATGGGATACCACTCGCTGGCCCTGATGCGCGATGTCACCTCGTGGGGCCGCATGGCCGCCGACGGCGACGAGTCGGGCTACTTCAACAACCAGGCCACGGGTGAGATCGAATTCTGGCAGCGCCAGTTCTCGCCGGAGGAAATGGGCGGCCTGCGCAATGCCATGGTGCGCAGCACGCAGAAGACCTTCAGCGTGACCACCGGCTTCAAGGGCAACCTGGCCGGCAACTGGGATTACGAAGCGGCGCTGAGCCACTCGCAGTACCGGTCACGGATCAGCTGGCCGCAGATCGTCGCCGCCAAGGCCAACGACCTGTTCCTGGGGCCGCAGCTGGGCGAGGACGATGATGGCTTCCCGATCTACAACGCCGACCCGTCGCGCCTGTACCGGCCGCTGACCCGCGCCGAGTACGAGTCGATCGCCGCGCGCACGACCTACACGCCGAAGTCGCGCACCGAGACCGCGGCCCTGACCCTGACCAATGGTGCGCTGTTCGGCCTGCCCGGCGGTGATGCCGGCTTCGCCGCGACCGTGGAAGTGGGCCAGCAGGCCTACGCTTTGAATCCCGATCCGCTGGCGACCGAGTACTACTACTACAGCTGGAAGGATTCGGACGGCAAGGGTTCGCGCAACCGCTGGGCGAGCGCCGCCGAGCTGCGCCTGCCGCTGCACGACACGCTGGACCTGAGCGTGGCCGGCCGCTACGACCAGTACCGCTACTCCGGCCACACCATCGGCAAGGCGACCTGGAGCGGCGGCCTGGAGTGGCGTCCCGTGGACAGCCTGCTGGTGCGCGGCTCCTACGGCACTGCCTTCCGCGCGCCCGACCTGCACTACGTGTTCGCCGGCCCGGGCAACGACGAGACCACGGCCGAGGATCTGTACAGCTGCCGTGCCGACGACGCCGATGACTGCTCCGACTACGAGCGCAACGTGA
>JAFAFD010000347.1 GCA_023423675.1 Pseudomonadota bacterium
GCGCTGGAGCGAGTCGGTGGTCTGGGATGGCGACCTCAACGCATGCCGACAGGGTGAGAACAGCGCAACGCGCGAATGCCTGGCCGAGACGATGAAGTCCGCCGGCGCCAGCGCCGATGCCGTCGCCGCTGCCGAGCAGCTGTCCACCGGCGGCGAGCTGGCCTACGTGACGGCCTGGTATGAACACGATGGCCTGGGCGTGGCCACGGTGGAATACCCGTTCCGCGCCAACACCAACGAAGGCACGCGCCTGGTGGATGCCGCTGGCAAGCGCATCGATGTCGACGCGGTGCAGCTGGACGACACCCTGCGCGCCGATCCGGGCGTGCAGGCGGTGCTGGCCGCGCATCCGCAGGCCACGCCGTTCGCGCCCGCACAGGCAGCAGGCACGGCACCGCTCGATGGCGGCGGCATCCGGCTGCTGTACCGCACGCCGCTGCGCGACTGCCATGCCTGCCCGGATGTCGGCCAGTTGCAGATCGGTTATGACTTCGATGGCAAGCGCAACTTCATCGGCCAGCAGGTGGTGCCGGCGGCGCGGCATTGAATCAACCGTACGCCTGCACCTGCTTCTTCAGAAGGTGCGGCACGATCCATCGATGCACCGGCGCCACCGGCAGCATGTAGAGCCGCCCGAACGCATTGTGGGTATGCACGACGGTGGCCACTTCCAGCACGTCGCCCTGCCACTGCAGCGCCAGCTGCACACGCAGGTGGCGGTCGTTGTCCTCCAGCACGATGGCATCCACATCCAGCGACTGCAGGGTGAAGATGCCCAGCCGCTGGCCCGGTCGCGGCGCGGTGGTGTCCTGCACCGCGCGCAACGAGCCCAGGTCCTTCATGCCGAGCAGGCGCATGCCGCGGTTGCGCAGCGCCATCAGGCCATCGAACCAGCCGGGGATGGTCGCGGCCATATCGCGGTATGCCTGCAACGCGCTGCAGCCATCGCGCCGGGTGCTGGCCTGGCAGGCGTGCACGAAGCTTGCGCCGGGCAGCTGCGCGCGCAGCACGCTGGCCGCACTCGGCGGCGCGGTCACGGCTTCGGCCCCTGCCCTTCGTTGTCTTCCCAATGCAGGATGCGGCGGGTGACGAAGCGGTAGACCGGCTTGCCGGTGGCGAACCACAGCTCGCGCACCCAAGAGGTGCGCTTGAGCACGCGTTTCTCCACCGGGGTGAGCGACTCGCGGCTGTACATGCGCTTGTGCTTGAGCAGGTGGCGCAGGTCTTCGCGGGCCAGCAGGCGCATCCAGCGCGAGCGCGGGTTGCCGATCACCGCCAGCTGGAAGTCGATCAGCGCCGGGCGGCCGTCTTCGGTCACCAGCCAGTTGGCCTCCTTGGCCAGGTCGTTATGGGCCACGCCGCGCCGGTGCAGCTGCTGCAGCAGGCGCCGCGCAGCACGGAACCAGGCCAGGTCGCCCTGCGGCGGGCGCTGGTACATGGCATCGCCGGCCATGAAGCTGCGGTCGAGATGGCGACCATCCCAGTCCAGCAGCTGCGGCACGTCGGCCATGCCCTCGATATGGCGCAGCGCGCGTGCTTCGCGGCGGGCCAGCCACCACGCCGGCACGCGCAGCCACAGCGGCGTTGCGCCCAGGTCGCGGCGTACGAAGGGGCCCTGCGGCCCCTGCACGAGCAGGATGCGGCCGAAGCTGTCGGCCTTCAGGGCATGCGTTGGAGCGTCGGTCGAGTGCGGCATGCGCCCATTCTAGGCGATGGCGCTGGTTGCAAACGGTCACCAAGCCGCTGGGAACCAGTCACCTTCACGCCTCTATAATCGGGCAATGGACTCTTCATGGATCGACGCCACCCTCGCGTGGATTGCCGCCCATCCCGTACTCGCGGGCGCGGTTATTTTTCTGATCGCCTTCTGCGATGCGGTCATCATTCTCGGCGCCATCGTGCCGGCGCTGCCCCTGCTGTTCGCGGTGGGCGTGTTCATCGGCCTGGGGCAGATCTCCGGGCCGTATGCCGTGGCTGCGGCGGCGCTGGGTGCGTTTGCCGGTGATGGCATCAGTTACTGGATCGGCCGCCGCTGGGGCGACCGCCTGCGCGGGGTCTGGCCGTTCAGCCGCTACCCGCAGCTGCTGGACCGGGGCGAGAACCTGTTCCGCCGCAATGCCTTCAAGAGCATCCTGATCGCGCGCTATGTCGGCGCCATCCGGCCGTTCGTGCCGGCCATCGCCGGCATGCTGAAGATGCCGGCCAGCCGCTACGTGCAGGCCAGCGGCATCGCCAGCCTGTCCTGGGCGGTGCTGTTCCTGGCCCCGGGCTGGATCCTCGGCGAGGCCTATGACGCCGTCGCCGCGGTTGCCGGACGCCTGGTGGTGGTGGTCGGCCTGCTGGTGGTCATCCTCGGCCTGGTCTGGGCCATCGTGCTGTACGGCTATCGCTGGTCGGCCGCGCGCATGGACCACTGGCTGGCGCGCCTGCTGGACTGGTCCAACCGCCACCCCACGCTGGGCCGCTACACGGTCGGCGTGCTCGATCCGAAGCGCCGTGAATCGGTGCCGCTGGCGATGCTGGCGCTGATGCTGCTGTTGCTGGGCTGGGGCTGGTTCGCGCTGCTGACCGTGGTAGTCGCCCATGGCGAACCGCTGGCCATCGACCTGCTGGTGCACCAGGCCATGCTGGCCCTGCGCAACCCGCTGGCCGACTACCCGATGGCCGCACTGGCCTCGCTGGGCGCGTGGCAGGTGCTGATGCCGGCTACTGCCGCGGCGATGGGCTACCTGGTCTGGCGCCGGCGCTGGATGGCGGCCGCGCACTGGCTGGCCGCACTGGCCTTCGGCCTGGCCCTGACCAAGCTGCTGGGCACCACCGTGGACGTGGTGCGCCCGGTCGATGCCAGCAGCGGCTTCGGCTTCCCTTCGGTGTCGGTGACCATGGCCACCATCACCTTCGGCTTCTTCGCGGTGCTGATCGCCCGCGAGATGCCCGGCCGCACCCGCGTCTGGCCGTACCTGGTGTCGGGCATCGTGGTCAGCCTGATCGGCTTCTCACGCCTGTACCTGGGCGCGCACTGGCTGAGCGACGTCATCGGCGGCATGTTGTTCGGCACGTTCTGGCTGCTGGTGCTGGGCATCGCCTACCGCCGCCGCTTCAACCGCTCGTTCTGGGTGAAGCCGGTGGCGTGGCTGTTCTACGGCGTCTTCGCGGTGGCGGCGATGTGGTACGCGCCGCGCAACATCCCGGTGAAGCTGGAGCGCTTCGAACCGACCCTGCCGGCACCGGTGGCCATGGACATGCAGGCCTGGTGGCAGCACGACTGGACCAAGCTGCCGGCACGCCGCAACGAGTTCGACGATGACCAGCGCTGGCCGCTGGACGTGCAGGTGGCCGGCCCGCTGGCACCGCTGCAGGCGCAGCTGGAAGCGCGCGGCTGGACCGTGCAGGCGCAGGCCGGCTGGGAAGAAGCCCTGCTGATGCTGGACAAGAACACCGGCGCCGACGAACTGCCGGTGCTGCCGGCCACGCTGGAAACGCGCGTGGAAGCCCTGCTGATGGTGCGCCAGGGAGCCAAGCCGGATGAGCGCTACGTGCTGCGCCTGTGGCCGGCGCCGGGCCAGCTGCAGCCGGGCGATGTGCCGCTGTGGCTGGGCAGTGCACAGACCCTGCGCTACGAGCGCCACTTCGAATGGATCGGCATGTGGCACCCGGTGCGCGGCATCGACCCCGCGTTCAACGCGGTGAAGGAGGCCGTGCAGGGCATGCCGCAGCACGAAGACGTGCACGCCGAAACCGGGTTGCCGGTGCTGCGGTTGAAGACGCAGCCGTGATG
>JAFAFD010000376.1 GCA_023423675.1 Pseudomonadota bacterium
CGGCTGCTTCATCGCCTCTGCGCAAGCCGAGCATGGGCTCGGCTCTACAGCGTGCGGGTCCGTTCACGCCTGCCAGCGCGTCTTCGCCAGCAGTTCGTCTTCCCAGTCAAAGCCCAGCTGCCCGCCCTGCACGAACAGGGTGACGAAGTTCAGCAGGTTGCGCGCGTACATCTCGCTGGCCTGGGTGGCGCCGCGGCTGGCCAGGTTCAATGGGCCATCGATGGCCACGCCCTGGTGGTCGATGCACTGGCCCGGCTGGGTCAGCGCGCAGTTGCCGCCGCTCTCGGCGGCCAGGTCGACGATCACGCTGCCCACCGCCATGCCCTCGACCATCGCCGCAGTGACGATGGTGGGTGCCGGCCGGCCCGGCACGGCCGCGGTGCAGATCACCACGTCCACGCTGCGCAGATGGTCGGCAAGGCGGCGCTGCTGCTCGGCGCGCTCGTCGTCGGTCAGCGCGCGCGCATAGCCGCCCTCGCCCGCTGCGCTCACCCCCAGGTCGAGGAAACGTGCGCCCAGCGACTGGATCTGTTCACGGGTTTCCGGGCGCACGTCGAAGCCTTCCACCTGCGCGCCGAGGCGGCGCACGGTGGCGATCGCCTGCAGGCCGGCCACGCCGGCACCGATCACCAGCACCTTGGCCGGGCGCACGGTACCGGCCGCAGTGGTCAGCATCGGGAAGAAGCGCGGCGCGCGCTCGGCGGCGATCAGCGCGGCCTTGTAGCCCGCCATGCCGGCCTGCGAACTGAGCACGTCCATGGCCTGCGCACGCGTGGTGCGCGGCAGCTGCTGCAGCGGGAACAACAGCAGGCGGTCGTCACCGGCCAGCGCCGCCAGCGATGGATCCGCAGCGGGGGTCAGCAGGCCGACCACGCTGGCGCCCGGCTTGAGCTGGGCCAGCACCGCCGCCGGTGGCGCCTGCACGCACAGCAGGATGTCGATCTCGTTCCAACGGCTGGCGTCGAAGACGCGCGCACCGGCATCGTCATAGGCGGCATCGGGGAAGCCCGCAGCCAGTCCGGCGCCGGCTTCGTACCAGACGGTGATGCCCAAGGCCCCAAGCTTGCGCGCCGTTTCCGGCGTCAGTGCCACGCGCCGTTCGCCCGGCGCGGTCTCCTTCATCCCCAGCAACGCCACGGCCATGCAGGTCCCCGCTGATCGGTGAGTTTTCCCGATCCTAGCAGGCGGCCACCCCTCAGTGCAGGGTGGCGCTGCCCGGGTCCAGGCGGTCGATCACGCCCTGCATGGCGCTGTCGAAGGCGCCATCGTCGACGTGGGCGCGCAGGCGGCCCAGCCGCACCATCACCGCCAGTTCTTCCGGCGAGGCCACGCAGAAGCGCACGCCGCGGCGGTTGACGAACAGCAGGCGCGAGGAGATCGGGCTGATCCAGGACAGCTTGCCAGCCTGGACCTTGCCGTCCTTGTCGACGAAGTCCAGCCAGCTGCCGATTTCCATGCGGCGGAAGCGATCGGCGTCGGCATTGTCGAAATCATCGGTATCGACCTGCCCGGCCAGTTCCACGGCACTGGCTTCGGGCACCGGCGCGGTCGGCAGCGCGACCTGCGGCAGTTCCGGCAGCGCGCGCTGCAGTTCCGGCCGCGATTCGGCAATGCCCTGCAGGGTGCCATGCAGCGCATCGATGGCGGCCGAGGCCGCATCACCGTGCACGCCGACACTGGCGAACACCTTGGCCAGCACCGGCTGCCAGGCCTGCAGCCACGGCTTGCCGATGATGTGCCGGCGAGCCTCGGCCACTTCCTCCAGCAGGCCATCGCCCAGGCTCAGTGCCTCGGCCACGGACGCGCCGTCCTCGCCCTCGCGCAGCAGCGCCAGGGTCAGGTGGTGCTGCCACGGCTGGCGCAGGAACTCGGCGATCGCCGGCGGCAGGGTGGCATCGCCGATGCGGCGGTCAAGTTCGGCGCCGGCGCGGTTGCGGGCCATCTCCAGCTTTTCCTGGCCACGCTGCGTTTCAGCGGCGCGGCGCTCGGCGATTTCCACGCGGCGGCGATGCTGCAGCAGGAAATCGCGGAATTCTTCTTCCAGGGTCAGGAAGATCGCCAGGTTCTCGTTGAACTCGGCGACCAGGCGCTCGATGATCTCCTCGACCTTGGCCATCAGCATGCGCTCGGCCTGGCTTTCGCCGGTGTTGCCTTCGCAGGCCTCGGCCAGCGAATTGAGCAGCTTGCGGGCCGGATGGGTCTTCTGCACGAACATGCGGCGGTCGAGCATGGCGACCTTGACGAAGGGCACCACCAGGCGGCCGATCAGCTCGCGCGAGCGGCCTTCCAGTTCGCGTTCGTCCAGCATCACGTCGAACAGCATGCCGACCAGGTCGATCGCATCCTCGTCCTGCGGGTCCAGCCGGGTCTGGCCGGGGTCCACGCCGAGGCGGGTGGCGTTGGACAGCACTTCGCTCTTCAGCCGCTGCGCCAGTGATTCGCCGTCCTCGCCGATGGCCGCGCGCAGGGTGGCACTGGGCGTGGCCTGCAGCAGCGACAGCACCGACATCATCTCGCGCTGGCTGAGCGGGCGATGCTGGCCCACCGCTACCTGCGCGGCCGACGTGGCGTCCTCGCGGACATGCCGGGTCTGCTGCAGCAGTTCGTGCAGCGCCTCCAGCAGCATGCCCTGCTGGCCGGGATAGGCTTCGCCCGACCCGGCCGACCCGGCCGGCGCGCCGCCGGGCATGCCATGTTCGTCGGGCAGCTGCTGCATGTGGCCACGACGTTCGGACCAGCGCGCGGCAAACCGCTGCGCCCAGGCCGGTGCGGCCTGCTCCTCGTCACTGAAATCGGTCTCGAAGCCCGACGTCTGGCGCTGCTCGACCAGGTCGTCCAGCCCGTGCGGGGCCTGCGGGGCCGGGGCCGCCGACAGCGGTCGCCGCGGGGCGCCCATCTGCGGCATCACACCGGCGGCCGCCAACTGCTCGTCCAGCTTCTCGTAGATGCGGCCCACCGGCGTGCGCATGTCGCGCTCGCACAGCTTGATCAGCACCAGGTGCACTTCCGGGGCCAGCTCGCACCCGGCGAAGGCCTGGTGGATGGCCACGCCCAGATGTTCGGGGCTGATCGGATCGAGGTCGGCGTCCAGTTCCAGGCCGCCGACCAGCCAGCCGAGGCGGCGGTCGAGGCGGGCCAGCACCGGCTTGAAATCGCGCAGCAGCACGGTGGCGAAGTTGCGCACCGCCAGCCGCGATTCCAGGACATGCTCGGGAATGAGGCTCAGGCTTTCCTCGGCCGGCCCGGACAGGGTGGCTTCGGCGGACAGCGGATGGCCGTCGGCCAGCGCGGCCCAGGCCTGGTCCAGGTGGGCGGCAAAGGCCGCGGTGATCTCGTCCCGGCGCCGGCGCAGTTCGCGCATGGCATCCAGGAACAGCAACTGCGACGAGCCGGCATTGCCGGCTCGATCGAACAGGGCATCGTCAAACCGCGCCAGCGCCGCGCCGAAGGCCTGGCCCAGGGCGGGCAGGACAGCGTCCCGCGCACGCTGGAGCTGGGCCGGGTCACGACCCGACGATCCCATCTGAGTGGGCGCACTCATCATTCGGGAAGGCTCCCCACCTTCTCTGGTACGACAGACATCATGGACATCGCGACGGCCGGTACACCCCATGTACCGGATCGTCGATGGTAGGCCGGCCAGCCCATCACGGACAGTGAAACAGTCCTCACTTCAAACCTCACGACCGGCGGCCCGGCAAGACGGATATCCTAAGCCGTGCGGGGCCTGCGAGGCGAGGGGAAGGGCTCGCCGGTTGCCCGGCAGTGGCATGACGTTCATCACAGTTTGATATTGAAGGGGCAAACACGACGCAGACAGCGTCACCAACCGCCCCGACTATAATCTTCAGCCCGTGATGACCGGTTCAGACTCCATGCCCGACCCCGCAGCCCTGCTCGCCCTCGACGCCCGCCGTTCGGTGCCCTCGCGGCAGCTGGGCGAGCCCGGCCCGGACCCGGCCACCCTGCTGCGCATGCTGCAGTCGGCCGTCCGCGTACCCGACCACGGCAAGCGCGTCCCGTTCCGTTTCCTGAAGATTGCCGGCGATGCCCGTCACACCCTGGGGGACTTTCTGGTCGAACGCAGCCGCCAGCGCGATCCGCAGGCCGGCGAGGCGGTGTTCGAGAAGGACCGCCAGCGCTTCAGCCACGCCCCGGTGGTGATCGTGGTGGTGGCCAGCCCGCGCCCGGACGCCAAAGTGCCCGAACAGGAGCAGCTGATGACCGCCGGCTGCGTCTGCTTCGCCCTGCTGCAGGCCGCCCAGGCGCTGGGCTTCGGCGCGCAGTGGCTGACCGCGTGGATGGCCTTCGACCCCGCCGTGCATGCCCACCTGGGCCTGGCCGAGGGCGAAGGCATCGCCGGCTTCATCCATATCGGCACCCCCAAGGCCGACGTGCCCGAGCGCGAGCGGCCGGACGCCGCGGCCCTGCTGCAGGACTGGACCGGCCAGTGAGCGCCGTGAATGCCGTGCCGCTGCCGCCACCGCTGTACCTTGTGGATGCCAGCATCTATGTGTTCCGCGCCTGGCATTCGCTGCCGGACGAGTTTCAGGACAGCCAGGGCTGGCCGACCAATGCGGTGCACGGGTTCGCCCGCTTCCTGCTGGACCTGCTCGAGCGCGAGCGCCCCCGGCACATCGCCATCGCTTTCGACGAAGCGCTGGACAGCGGCTTCCGCCACCGCCTGTACGCGGCCTACAAGGCCAACCGCGACCCGGCGCCGGAAGCGCTGAAGCGCCAGTTCGTGCACTGCAAGGCGCTGTGCGCGGCGCTGGGCCTGGTGGTGCTGGCCCACCATGACTACGAGGCCGACGACCTGATCGGCAGCGCGCTGCACCAGCACCGGCACAGCCATCGCGGCCTGATCATTTCCGCCGACAAGGACCTGTCGCAGCTGCTGCTGGACCACGACGAACAGTGGGACTACGCACGCAACCAGCGCTGGGACGTGGCCGGAGTGAAGGCGCGGCACGGCGTGCACGCGCACCAGATCGCCGATTACCTGGCCCTGTGTGGCGATGCGGTGGACAACATTCCCGGGATCAGCGGTGTCGGCGCCAAGTCGGCGGCGGTGCTGCTGGCCCACTTCGGCAGCATGGACGCGCTGTACGAACGCCTGGACGAAGTGCCGTTCCTGCGCCTGCGCGGCGCCGCGCAGATGGCCGTGCGCCTGCGCGAGCAGCGCGACCACGCCCAGCTCTGGCGGCAGCTGACCACCATCGCGCTGGACGCGCCACTGGAAGGCTGCCAGCCGGGCCTGCTGCGCCAGGCGGCGGACCCGGAGCTGCTGGGCGGCCTGTGCCAGGCGCTGCGCTTCGGCCCGCTGACCCGCCGCCGGCTGTTCAGCGCCGCAGGCGTCAACGATCCCGGTTCGGCCACCGCGGCCGGTCCCGACCATTCCCTCCCCTCCTCCAGCGAGCCCGCATGAGCCAGAGAAACACCGAAGCCCCGCGCGTCGTCTACGAAGGCAAGTACCAGCGCATGGTCGTGCGCGGCAGCTGGGAATACAGCGAACGCACCCATGCCGGCGGCCTGGCGGCGATCATCATCGCGGTCACCCCGGAGGACAAGGTGCTGTTCGTCGAACAGTTCCGCGTGCCGCTGCAGTCGGCCACCATCGAGATGCCGGCCGGCCTAGTCGGCGACATCAATGCGGGCGAGTCGATTGAAGTGTCGGCCGTGCGCGAGCTGGAAGAAGAAACCGGCTGGACCGCCGAGCACGCCGAAGTGCTGATGATCGGGCCGACGTCCTCCGGCGCCAGCAGCGAGCAGATCGCCTTCGTCCGTGCCACCGGCCTGCGCCGCATCGGCGAGGGCGGCGGCGATGAGAGTGAAGACATCACCGTGCACGAGATTCCGCGCGCGCAGGCCGCCGCCTGGCTGGTGCAGAAGATGGGCGAAGGCTATGCGCTGGACGCCAAGCTCTGGGCCGGCCTGTGGATGATCGAGCACCACCTGGATGGACGCCCGCGTGGCTGATGCCGACCTGCATGCGGCGCCGGCCCTGCTGGGTGCCGACGATCCCGCGATCTACACGATCCACCGCGAACAGGGCGCCTCGCCCTTCGTGCTGCTGGCCGACCACGCCGGCCAGCAGGTGCCGCGCGCGCTGCATGGCCTGGGCCTGGCGCAGGCCGAGCTGGACCGCCACATCGGCTGGGACATCGGCATCGCCGGCACCACCCGCGCACTGGCCGGGCTGCTGGATGCCTGGGCCATCGAACAGACCTATTCGCGGTTGCTGATCGACTGCAACCGGCCGCTGGCCTCGCCCACGCTGATCCCGGAAGTGAGCGACCACACCGTGGTGCCGGGCAATGCCGGGCTGTCGGCGGCGCAGCGGCAGCAGCGCATCGACGCCATCCACGCGCCGTATCACGCACGCATCGATGCCGAGCTGGACGCACGCCGCGATGCCGGCCGCCCCACCCTGCTGGTGATGATGCACAGCTTCACCCCGGCGATGAACGGCGCGGCGCGGCCGTGGCACGCCGGCGTGCTGTACCACCAGGACACGCGCTTCGCCCAGGCACTGCTGCAGGCGCTGCGCGATGAAGGCGACCTGGTGGTGGGCGACAACCAACCGTATTCGGTGAGCAGCACCAGCGACTATGCGGTGCCGGTGCATGGCGAAGGTCGTGGCCTGGTGCATGTGGAGCTGGAGATCCGCCAGGACCTGATTGCCGATGTGGCCGGGCAGCAGGCCTGGGCGGAACGGTTGGCGCGGATCTTCAGCGCGTTGCAGCCGGAGTTGCTGGCGGCCGGGTAATCGTCATCAACGCAACACGGGCGCGTCCATCCACGGGAACGGCTTGAACCCGTGCACCTGCACGGTCGCGCCGATCGCTTCGAACTGATCCTTGATGGCCTGCGCGCGATTGCGATCCAGGGCTTCGCCCAGCAGCAGCGGCAACGCACGGCAGCGTGCCAGCGCTTCACCCACCGGCACCTCGTGCAGGTGCGCCACGGCCTGCGCGGTGGCCTTCAGCTGTTCGTCCGCACACGCCAGCAGCTGCAGATCGAACGAGGCAAAGATGCCCGCGCCTACGCCGGCCTCGCGCGCGGCGGCCTGGTCTGCAGCCGTGGCCTCACCCAGTGCCTCGTCGATGCCTTCGACCTGCTGGAACGCGTCGTACTCGTGGTAGTGCGCCAGCGCCTGCGCGTACTCGGCCAGCGTGGACAGAGGGCGCTGCCGCTTCTGCACGTCGAGCACGTCGGCGAACGTCGCCGGCTCCAGATAGGTGGACAGGCCCAGCGCGCGCGCCTCGGCCGGCACCTCGCTGTCATCGTCGAACGCGGTCTCCTCGTCGGGCGGCAACCAGAACCGCGCCTGCAGCAGGTCACCGTCGGTGGCATGCACCCAGCCGAAGGACGCGTACACGCCATGGTCGTCGTTGCAGGCGGCAAACGCATGCAGGGTCTGTTGCAGGTCCAGCAGTTCGATCATGCGTTGTTGGCCTGGCCATCAAGGGAACCGCAGTCTACCGCTGGCGGGCGCAGGCCCAGCGCGATGATCACGCCGAACAGGGCGAACAGCGCGGCGCCGTACTCGGCACGCACCAGCCCGGCCAGCGCACTGGGCGAGCCTGCAACGCCGGCGCCGGCATTGGCCACCATCACCAGCACCGCCAGGCCCAGCGCACCGCCGATCTGCTGCGCGGTGGCGGCCATGCCCGAGGCCACGCCCTGCTGTGCGGCCGGCACGCCCTGCCCGGCCACGATCCACATCGAGGTCCAGGTCATGCCCTGGCCGATGCTCAGCACCACCACGCCCGGCAGCAGCGGCCAGAAGTTCGAGGCGTGCGGGAGTGTCGCTGCGACCCAGGCGATGCCGACGGCGCCGGCCAGCTGGCCGAGCACCAGCACCTTGCGTGCACTCCAGCGCTTCAGCGCCCACTCGGCCAGCTGGATGCCGACCGTGCACACCGCCGTGGCCGGCAGGAACGCCAGGCCAGCCTGCAGCGGACTCCAGCCGTAGCCATCCTGGAAATACAGCGCCATGAAGTAGTACTGCACGCCGTAGCTGCTCATGAAGGCGAAGGTGAGGCCGAGCGCAGCGCGCAGGCCGGGCAGGCGCAGCAGCGCGAACTGCATCAACGGGTCGCGGCTGCGCTGTTCGATCTGCACGAAGGCCACCAGCAGCAGCGCCGACAGCAGCAGGCAGCCCAGCGTGGCCGGCGCGGTCCAGCCCCACTCCGGTCCCTGCACGAGGGTGGTCACCAGCAGGCTGCCACCGAGGGTGACGGTGATGCAGCCGGCCAGATCGAACGAGCGCCCCTGCGCGCGCGGGCCATCGGCCGGCAGCCATGCACCGGCGGCGACGGCGCAGGCGGTGGCCAGCGGCACGATCACCGCCAGCACGGCCGGCCAGCCGAACGCCTGGGTCAGCACGCCACCGAGCAGGGTGCCCAGCGCCAGGCCGACCGCGCTGGCCATGCTCCAGATCGCCAGCGCGCGGTTGCGCACCGGGCCCTCGGCATACAGCGTGTTGATCAGCGCCAGCGTGGCCGGGAACAGCAGTGCGGCACCGATGCCCTGCGCGGCGCGCGCGATGATCAGCAGCGTGGCGTTCGGTGCCAGCGCACCCAGCAGCGAGGCCAGCGCGAACAGCAGCATGCCCAGCCGGTAGAAGCGGCGGCGCCCGATCAGGTCGGCGGCGCGCCCGCCCAGCAGCAGGCTGCCACCGAAGGCCACGGTGTAGGCGCTGACCACCCACTGCAGCTGCTGCGCGTTGATCTGCAGCGCGCGGCCCATGTCATGCAGGGCGACGAAGATGATGGTGGCGTCCAGGGCGATGATCAGCTGGGCGGTGGCCAGCAGGGTCAACGCCCAGCGCGGGTACTTGAGAGGGGGCATCGGCAGCGGTGGATCGGTGGGGGAACGCAGTCTCATTGATGCGGGCCAATCAATAAACCCCTGCATGACCATATCTGTCATGATTTTCGGCATGAATGGATCCTCGTTGGACCTCAATGCCGTGCGCATGCTGGTGCAGGTGGCCGAGGCACGCAGCTTCACGGTTGCCGCCGGGCAGCTGGGCCTGAGCCAGTCCGGGCTGTCGCGCGCGATCGGCCGGCTGGAGGCCACGCTGGGGGTGAAGCTGCTGCAGCGGAACACCCGCAACGTGGCGCTGACCCCGGATGGGCGCCAGTTCGTCGACCAGGTCGCGCCGCTGCTGTGCGGCCTCGAGGACGCCGAGCGTCAGCTGGCTGACCGCCCGTGCACGCCCTCGGGCACGCTGAAGATCAGCGCGCCGTCGATGTTCGGGCGCAAGGTGCTGGTGCCGCTGCTGGGGCCCTTGCTGCAGCAGCATCCGCAGCTGCAGGTGGACGCGGTGCTCAGTGATCGCCTGGTCGATCTGGTCGAGGAAGGTTTCGATGCCGCGCTGCGCACCGGCGTGATTGCCGACCAGCGCATCGTTGCGCGGCCGCTGCGACCGCTGCGCTGGGTGACCGTGGCCAGCCCGGCCTACCTGGCGCGTTGCGGTACGCCGGGGGATATCGCCGCGCTGCACGACCATGCCTGCCTGGCGGTACGCAACCTGCGCAGCGGACGCGTGGTGGACTGGCAGTTCCGGCAGGACGGCCAGCTGCACGACTTCACCCCGCCGACGCGGATGGTGTTCGACAGCGGCGACCCACTGGTGGAAGCGGCCATCGCCGGCATCGGCATCGTGCAGGTGATGGATTTCGCGGTGGCCGATGCGTTGGCCGACGGCCGCCTGCAGCGCGTGCTGCAGCCGTTTGAAGGCCGCAGCCGCGAGCTGTCGCTGATCTATCCGCCGTCGCGGCAGCACTCGCCGAAGCTGCAGGTGCTGGCCGACGCGCTGCTGGCCGGCGACTGGTAGATCCACGCCATGCGTGGATGGGGGCCACACCGGGGTCAGAGCCCTTTCCGTGGGAAAGGGATCCGACCCCTTGCCGACGCACTGCTGGTTGGCGACTGGTAGATCCACGCCATGCGTGGATGGGA
>JAFAFD010000407.1 GCA_023423675.1 Pseudomonadota bacterium
AGGAGGAAGAGGAACGCGAGCTGCCGCCCGAACCGCCACCTCCCCCGCCGCCGCCCTTGGACATCAACAGGATCCAGCCGACGTACGCCGCAAACCCTGCCACCGACGACAGGAAGATGCCGGCATCGGAATCCCGTGTCGCATCGACGATCCACAGCCCCGCCAACCCGGCCACGATGAGGAACACCAGCAGCCGCACCGCGAACTCGACACGGCTGCGCTGCCAGCAATCACGCGCAACGATGCAGGGCAGCATGACCAGGAACGTGAGCACGCCCAGCGCGATGTAAGCCGCCACGTGGATGACCAGGCCAGGGAACACGCCGCGCGTGAGCTGCAGGGTCAACGCCAGCACCGCGCTGATGGCCAGCATGGCGAACAGCGTGCGGCGGGTGCCGCGGCTGCGCCGCCAACTGCGCCCACAGCCCCAGAAGACTGGCACGAAGAACGTCAGCAGCATGCCCATGCCGAGCGCCGCGCGCGGCTGGAAGATCGCCGTCAACAGCATCCCCACGATGATCACGCCCAGCCACTCCAGTGGTGCGCGCCACCAGCGGCGCGGCTTGGGGCCATCGCCCATCGCTGCGTCCGCCGCCTTTGCAGCGGCTTTCCGGCGCTTCTTGCGGGGCCCACCCGGCCGGCGCAGCGGGGGCGGGTCCATCATCCGCGGTGATCGCCACAGGCCGACGAAGAACGCCAGCAGCGCGGTGCTGAACACCACCGTATCGAAGTTGCCCCAGGCGATGTCCAAGGGGTGGTTGCTGGGCGGCGGCGGCAGTGGCTCGCCATCGATGAGCTGGACCAGCTGCGCGCTGCCGTCGATCACGCCCTGGTCGATATCACCGTCGCGGAAGCGCGGCAGGATCGTTTCTTCGATGATGCGCTTGGTATACGCATCGGGAATCGCGCCTTCCAGGCCATAGCCCGGCTGGATGCGCACGTGCCGGTCCTGCACGGCCACCAGCAGCAGCACGCCATCATCCACGCCTTTGCGCCCCAGCTGCCACTGGTCGTACACGCGCTGGGCATAGGCTTCGATGCTCTCATCACCGGTGCTGCCGACCACCAGCACCTGCAGCTGCGCGCCGCCGCTGCGCTCGAACAGCGCGCGCGACTGCTGCTGCAGGCGGTCGGTGGTGCTGGCCGAAAGTACGCCGGTGGGATCGACCACCGGCGAATCCAGCACGGGGATCTGGGTCTGGGCCATGGCCAGCAGGGGCACTGCCAACAGCAGCATCGCGCACCACAGGTAGGCCAGCAGGTGCCGGTGCATGTGTTGCGGTCGTGCCATCACCTTCTCCATCGTTGTTTCTTCAGCCGCCCTGCCCGGCTTCGATCTGCGCATGCAGCGCCTGCAGGCGCGCCACCTGGGCGTCGAACACCTGCAGGTCCGCATCCACCAGCGCCGACCAGTCCGGTACGTGGCCCAGCAGCTGCGCCACCTGTTCCTGCGGCGCGCGGTCGAAGCCTTCGGACAACACGGCCAGATAGCGCTGGCGGAAGCCCTGCGGATCCTGCTGCTCCTGCACGTACAGCTGCACGGCAACCAGGCCGGCGAACAGGTAGTTGGTCAGGTACAGCGGATCGTCGTACATCAGCCGCTTGGTTTCCCAGGTGGCGCCCAGCGCGGGGTAGCGCTCGGCCATCATGCCGTAGCCGGACAGCACTTTCAGGGTCAGCGCATCGAGATCATCGGCAGTGCCGAGCGTGCCAGCGGCCACACCCTGGTAGATCGACTGCTCCAGCTGCGCCTCCTCGGAGGCGATGAACAGCTGCAGCACGATGTCATCCAGCAGCGACGTGAGGTAATAGGCCTTGGCACGTGGGTCCTGCGCCTGCTGGTACAGCTGGTCGCGGAATTCCAGCTCGTTGAAGATGGCGTAGGCCTCGTTCAACCACGAGGTACCGTTGCGATAGAACGCCGACACGTTCCCGCGCTCCATCCATTGCCCATGCACGGCATGCCCGGCCTCATGCACGACCTCCACGTCGCTTTCCAGCGTGCCACCGCGCTGGCCGACGAACAGCAGGGAGGGCACGCCGGGGGCTGCGACCGGGAAGGCATCGGCGCTACGCGGACCCAGCGTCGGGGCCATGTCCATGCGCCGCTGCGCCGGGTCGAGCAGTGCGCGTACTTCACCGGCATACGCGGGTCCCAGCCCGCGCATCGCATCGGTGGCGGTATCGCGCACCTGCTCAAGGGTGAGGACCGGCGGTACGAAGCCTGCATCGGGCAGGCTGAGATCCCAGATCTGCGGGTCCGACGAGCCCATGCGTCCGGCATGCTGCAGCAGCACCTGCTGATAAGCGCGGCGCTGTGGGGCATGGCGCTGCACGGCGGCCAGGGTTGCCTGCACCGCGTCCGGGTCCAGGCCCATTCGGCGATAACTGTGCTCGGGCGCACTGCCATCCCCCTGCAGTTGCGAGGCGCGATCGTTGACCTGCACCAGCGCCAGCAGCGTGCTGGCCATGGCCTCACGCTGCGATGCCACGCCCTGCCAGTAGCCCTTCCAGCCAGCCTCGCGCAGCGCACGGTCCGGGTGTCGTGACAGCGCCGTGCTGTCCTTGCGGCTGTCCAGCAGCCCGCCGTTGCTGGGGATGGACGGATAGCTGGCGTGTTGCAGCAGCTGCCGCTGAAGGCGTGCGAATGCATCCAGGGCCGGGCTGGCCACCTCGTCCACGGCATCTTCCACGCCTGCAGCAGGCGGCGTCGTGGAGATGCCGGTGTTGCCCAGCGCGCGCGTGCGCAGCCAGGCGTACGGCGCCACCCAGCGCGCATCGGCCGGTGCATCGACCAGCGCCTTGCGCGCGATGCCGGCGGCGTCATCGCACACATCCGCGACGGCGCGCTGCGCCTGCACCGGGCGGGAGTCACGTGCATTGCGGGCGGCCTGCAGGTGCAGGTAGGCGCGATGGCGCTGGCATTCGCCGAGCAGGCGCTCGGCCTGCTGTACGCGCGTCGCGGGGTCCGTCGGGCCGGCATCGCGCAGTGTGGCGACGGCAGCAGAGAGCCTGGTGCGTGCCGCCTGCTCGGCCGCCGCATCGGCGAACCAGCTGCGGTCGTCGGCGTGCAGCGTCTGCGCGCTGAGCGTGCCGGTGGAGAGCAGCAGCACGCTGGCGGTGATCGATCGCATCCTGCGGGTGTTCATGACA
>JAFAFD010000351.1 GCA_023423675.1 Pseudomonadota bacterium
GATCACGGCGTCGGAATGCCTGATGCCAACCCCGGCAGTTCACGCAGGTCGTCGATCACGGCCACGGCATGTGCCGTCTTCAGATCCAGGCCGCGCGGGTAGCCGTAGCGCACCAGTGCGATCGGCATGCCCGCGTCTTCGGCGGCGCGGTAGTCGGTGAGCGAGTCACCGACCATCAGGCAGGCGTCCACCGCCAGCCCGAAGTGCGCAGCGATATGCCGCAGCGGTTCACCACTGGGCTTGCGCTGCGGCAGCGAATCACCGCCCAGCACCAGCGAAAACGCATCGCCGATGCCCAGGTGCTGCAGCAGCGGCGGCACCAGTGCCGCCGGCTTGTTGGTGCAGATGGCCAGCGGCACGCCACGCGTGCGCAGCAGGGCCAGCGCTTCGGGAACGCCGTCGAACAGGCGCGGGCTGCGCAGCAGGCACTCGCGGTAATGCACCATGAACGTCGGCATCACCTCGGCCAGATCGATGTCACTACCGGCGGCATGCACGGCCTGCTCCACCAGCCGCCGCACGCCATCGCCGATCCAGCCCAGCACGGTGGCTTCAGGCACGCGCGCCAGGCCGATGTCCTCCAGCGTGCGGTTCAGCGCTTCGGCGATATCGGCCGCGCTGTCCACCAGCGTGCCGTCCAGATCAAACACAACCAACGGATAGGGATACGACAAGGGACGCACCTGTACGACGTGGGCCGTCCATTGTACGCCCCGCTCTTTTCCCGAGCAGACCGGGCAGATCGGCCTCAGCCGATCCGGCGCGCGCGGGTGGCCAGGAACGTGGGCAGGTAGCGATCGATCAGGAAGCGCGGCTGCGGCTGCCAGTCTTCCATGAAGCGCTCGACCACGAAGCCGGCATCGAGCTGGCCACCGATCAGTTCACCCAGGCTGTGGCCGAAGGTCAGCGCTTCGCCACGCGCCAGCTTGGCCTCGCGCTCGTCGGCAGGCAGGTCTTCCAGGTCCGAATACGGAATGGCAAACCGCGGGCGGATCAGGCCCTGTTCCTGCAGCTGCGGATCACGCGCGCCGACGAACACCACCGGGTTGTAGAAGCTGGCCAGCAGCAGGCCATCCCGGGCCAGCACGCGCTGGCACTCGACCCAGACCGGGCGCACGTCGGGCACGTACAGATTGGAAATGGGGTGGAACACCACGTCGAAGCTGCCATCGGCAAAGGCGTGCAGGTCACGCATGTCGCCCTGCACGGTGCGCAACGTCAGGCCATCGCGCTGCGCCACGCTGCGGTCCTGCGCCAGCTGCCCGTCGGACAGATCGAACACGGTGACGATCGCGCCGGCGGCGGCCAGTACCGGCGCCTGCTGGCCACCGGCCGAGGCCAGGCAGAGGATGCGGCGGCCGCGCACATCGCCCAGCCAGTCCAGCGGCAACGCGCGTGGCGTCAGGTGTACCTGCCAGCGGCCCTGGCGGGCAGCGGCGATGGTCTCGGCATCAACGGGGCGAGACCAGTCGCGGACCTCGCGTGCCTGCCGGTCCCACGCCGCGCGGTTGTGGTCGAGCAGTGCCTGTCCATGGTTCATGTGTCCTCCTTGATCGCTGGGCGCCAATCCAGATCCTGGAAGGCCGGGCTGGCAAAACACTCGGCCAGGAAATCCAGGAACCGCCGCATGATAGCGGGCTGCTGTCGACGCGATGCGTACACGGCATGAATGCCCAGCTCGTCCAGTTCGTAGGCCGGCAGCAGCTGCACCAGTTCGCCCGAACGCAGCAGCGGTGCTACCTGGTAGGTCGGCAGCATGGCGATGCCGGCACCGGCGCGCACCGCTTCCAGCAGCAGCGAGGCTTCGTTGGCACTGATGTTGCCGCCTACCGCCACCGACAGCGTGCGGCCGTCGCGGTGCAGCTGCCACAGGCTCTTTCCTACGTAATGATGGGTGAGGCAGTTGTGCGCGGGCAGCTGTTCCGGCGCGCTGGGCGTACCGTGCGCCTGCAGGTAGGCGGGCGTTGCGCACAGCACCGAGCGGCAGGTGGCCAGCCGTCGCGCGATCAGGCTCGGGTCGATCTGGCGCGCGATGCGCACCGCCAGGTCCACGCGCTCCTCCACCAGGTTGACCATGCGGTCGACCAGCAGCAGCTCGATGCGCGCCGCCGGATGGCGCTGCACGAAGGCAGCCACCGCGCGGGCCAGATGGCTCTGCCCGAACGACACGCTGGCGGTGATGCGCAGGGTGCCGTGCGGCTCGGGATCGTCGCTGGCCAGTTCGCCCTGCAGCTCCTCGCTGATGGCCAGCATCTGCCGGAAGCGCGCCAGCGCGGCTTCACCGGCGCCGGTCAGGCTGATCCGCCGCGTGGTCCGGTGCAGCAGGCGCGCGCCCAGCCAGCCCTCCACCTCGGCCAAGTAGCGGGTGACCATCGCGCGGGACATGTCCAGCACCTCGGCGGCGGCGGTCAGGCTGCCGCGCTCGGCCACTTCGACGAACACGGTCATGGCGGTCAATCGGTCCATCTGCTCGATCCATGCAACAAACAAGCGCGTTATACGCTGTTTTTCGAGCAACTGCAGCGACCTACAGTGGCCTCGTTCCCCCCTATTCCGCCCCAAGGAGTTCCGCCATGAAGATCGCCCTCGTCGGTGCCACCGGCAACATCGGCCGCCAGATCGCCCGCCACGCGCTTGCCAACGGCCACCAGGTCACGGCCGTGGTCCGCAGTGAAAAGGACCTGCCGGCCGAACTGGCCGGTGCCCAGCTGGCCATCGCCGCGCTGGACGACACCGACGCCCTGGCCGCGGTGATTGTCGGCCACGACGTGCTGGCCAGTGCCTACGGCCCGCGCCCAGGTGATGACATCGGCCGCGTGGCCGACGTTGCCGAGCACCTGCTTGATGCCGCGCGCCAGGCCAAGGTGCCGCGCGTGGTGGTGGTCGGTGGCGCTGGCAGCCTGGAGGTGGCGCCGGGCCTGCAACTGGTCGATACGCCCGACTTCCCCGACGCCTACAAGCCGTACGCTCTGGCGCATCGCGAAGCGCTGAAGCGCCTGCAGGCCGTGGATGACCTGGACTGGACCTTCTTCTCGCCGGCGGCGGAGATCGGCCCGGGCGACGAGCGCGGCCAGTACCGCGTGCAGGCGAAGACCTTCCTCGCCGATGCCAGCGGCCACAGCCGCATCAGCTACGCCGATTACGGTGCCGCGTTCGTGGCCGAGCTGGAAGCGGGCAAGTACCCGAAGCAGATCATCACTGCGGCGTATTGACCGATACGTTTCCCCGGTAGAGCCCAGCCTGCGCTCGGCTCGAGGCAACCACCGCACCCGAGCATGGGCTCGGGT
>JAFAFD010000416.1 GCA_023423675.1 Pseudomonadota bacterium
CGGGCGGGGCGGCGGCGCCCAGCGCCGGGATCTGGGCACTGGAATCGATTACAACGCTGTGAAAGCCATTGAATACGTATGCAGGGTGATTCCCGCGGAGAAGCCGCTGCCTACCATAGCGGCGACGACAGCGGCCACCGCGTCGCACGTCCACGGCACCGCCGGGACGACCACAAGATGCTTTACAACATTGCCTGGGAGGGGAAAATGTTGAACCACAAGCGCACCGCGCTGAGTCTGGCGCTGGCCGTTGTACTGGTGCCGTCGCTGGCATCGGCACAGTCCACGCAGTCCACTGAAACCGCCACCACCGGTACGTCCGCCACCAACCTGGACACCGTGCAGGTCACCGGCATCCGCCGCGGCATCGAGAACGCCATCGCGATCAAGCAGGACGCCACCTCGGTGGTCGAAGCGATCTCGGCCGAAGACATCGGCAAGCTGCCGGATGTCAGCATCGCCGAATCGCTGGGCCGCCTGCCCGGCCTGGCCGCCCAGCGCGTGGCCGGCCGTGCCCAGGTCATCAGCGTGCGCGGCCTGTCGCCCGACTTCGCCACCACCCTGCTCAACGGGCGTGAAGTGGTCAGCACCGGCGACAACCGCAGCGTCGAGTTCGACCAGTACCCCTCGGAACTGGTCAACGGCGTGACCGTGTACAAGACCCCGGACGCCGCCCTGGTCGGCCAGGGCCTGTCGGGCACCATCGACATGCAGACCGTGCGTCCGCTCAGCTTCCCCGACCGCGTGATCGCGGTGAGCGGCCGCCTGCAGAAGAGCTCGCTCGGCGAAGCCGCCAACGTCGATGAATTCGGCAACCGCTTCAGCGCCAGCTACATCGACCAGTTCTTCGACAAGACCCTGGGCATCTCGATCGGCTACGCGCACAGCGACAACCCGATCCAGGAAAACCAGGTCGGCCTGTACGAGCCGTGGACCACCGAGCAGACCACCAACGGCAATCGTCCGGGCGTGGCCGCGGGTACCTACTTCTCCGATGGCATCAAGGCGCTGCGCCGTACCGGCAACAACAAGCGCGACGGCGTGATGGCCACCATCCAGTTCCGGCCGAACAACGCCTGGACCAGCACCTTCGATGCGTTTCACACCGAAGCCGAGCAGATCGACACCGCCAACCAGTTCGAGCTCAACCTGAGCAACTACAACGGTGGCTATACCCCGGGCCTGCTGATCAGCAACCCGCAGGTCAATGCCGATGGCACCTTCACCGGTGGCACCGCCAGCGGCGTGTACCCGCTGGTGCGCGGCATGTACAACAAGCGCAAGGACAAGATCGATGCGTTCGGCTGGAACAACGAGTTCACCTTCGGCAGCGTCAAGCTGGTCGCCGATGTGAACTACTCCAAGGCCACGCGCGACGAGCTGAACCTGGAAAACAACCTGCAGCTCACCCCGATGCCGCAGCTGGACACCATCGGCCTGCAGATCCGCCCGAACGGTTTCTCGCAGATCACCCCGGGCCTGGATTACTCCAACCCCGATACGCTGTTCCTGACCAACACCATCTACGGCTCCGGCTACGGCAAGGTGCCGCAGGTGGAAGACCGCCTGAAGGGTGCCAAGCTGGCCGCGACGATTGCCTTGCCCGAGGCCATCGCTTCGTGGGCGCCGGACATCGATGTGGGCGTGAACTACGCCGATCGCCGCAAGGTGAAGACCCAGTCCGAAGGCAACATCCTGCTGGGCGCACAGGGCGATGCCAACATCGCCTCGGACCTGCAGTATTCGCCGGTCAACCTGGGCTTTGCCGGCATCGGCTACATCCCGGCCTGGAACGTGCCGGCGGCCGTCGGCCGCTACATGAACTTCGATCCGGTCGACAACCTCGACTACCTGATCCCGAAGTCGTGGGTCGTGCAGGAAAAGATCACCACTGCCTGGGCGCGCCTGAACCTCAACACCGACATCGGTGAAGTGGGCGTGCGCGGCAACATCGGTGTGCAGATGCAGCACACCGACCAGAGCTCGGATTCGCGCTACTGGGACAGCTCGCAGCCGGCCGGCAGCAACATCCAGCCGTATTCCAACGGCAAGACCTACAACGACTGGCTGCCGAGCTTGAACCTGGCCTTCATGTTCCCGCACCAGCAGACGCTGCGCTTCGCCGCGGCCAAGCAGGTCGCACGCCCGCGCGTGGACCAGATGCGCGCCGGCCTGGAATTCGGCGTGGATACCGCCACCGGCAAGCCCGGCGGCAGCGGCGGCAACCCGCTGCTGGATCCGTGGCGTGCCACCGCGCTCGACCTGTCCTACGAGAAGTACTTCGGTGAAAAGGCCTACGTGGCCGCCGCGATCTTCTACAAGGACCTGAAGAGCTACGTCTACACCCAGTCGGTGGACGACTACGACTTCACCGACCTGCTGGGCAGCTACGTGCCGCCGCCGGGCATGACCGTGCCGGTGCTGACCACCGGTACGTTCTCCACCCCGGAAAACGGCAAGGGCGGCACGCTGAAGGGCCTGGAACTGACCGCATCGTTCCCGCTGGACATGCTGACCGAGAGCCTGCGTGGCTTCGGCGTGCAGGCCAGCGCCACCTTCAACAAGAGCGACATCAAGATCCTCGACCCGGAAAGCGCGTCCAGCGTGGGTTCGGATCCGATCAGCCTGCCCGGCCTGTCCGACCGCGTGTACAACTTCACCGCCTACTTCGAGCGCAATGGTTTCGAAGCACGCGTGAGCCAGCGCCGTCGTTCGGACTTCATCGGTGAGATCGGCAACTTCAACGGCAACCGCACGCTGCGTTACGTGGTGGGCGAGAACGTGACCGATGCGCAGATCAGCTACACCTTCAGCGACAGCAGCGCCATGCGTGGCCTGACCCTGCTGCTGCAGGGAAGCAACCTGACCAACGAGCCGTACCGCACCTACGCCGGCACCAAGGACCGCCCGCTGGAATACATCGAGTGGGGCCGCACCTACGTGCTGGGCGTGAACTACAAGTTCTGACCACTGGTAGCGCCGGACCATGCCCGGCGAAGAAACACGGGGAGCTGGGCCGGAAACCCGCTGCGCAGGCAGCGGGTTTTCTTTTGGCCATCGCCACCGCTCACGCTATCCACGCATGGCGTGGATCTACTGGATGCATCAACGCATGGCATGGATCTAGCCGCTCACGGCGCATCCACCCGCCCAGTAGATCCACGCCATGCGTGGATGCACTCGGCAGACGATCATGAAGTCAGGAAAGCGCAGCCGATCGCGATGACCAGCATCATCACGAGCAGAATGCGCCCGCTGAATCGCCCCCGCGCATGACCGATATTGTCGAGGAACGTGGATGCGATCTGGGCCAGCAGTTCCCACATTCCGGTCAGAATCCGCCCGAGGCAAGCTCGATGGACGAGCGCTGGCGGCTGGCGGTGCCGATGACACAGGTTCGATAGACCCGATGTGCCGAGGCCCCCGTGACATAGGCGACGATCTGAACTGACGTCGATACGACATACGCCCAGCCGGGCACCCAACCCACCGGCTTCGGCACGAGGCTGAAGGCAGCAGAACAGTCCAGAATGTACTTGGTTGTCTCACCAAGGACGCGGCCCACCTCGGTGTTCATATTCCACCGTGAGGCCATTTCCGCGGACCAGATAGCGGCCGCCACCGATCGAAGGGCCGCCTGCTCTTCAGGACCAAGCGTTGCCAAGACTAGCGCCGGGGAGTTGCTTTCCCCAGAACCGTTGGTCGAATGCGACTGCTCCGAAGGCAGATCGAATCGCTTCGCCCAGATCAACAGTGCCCGATGCTGTTGTCCACCTGATGTGGAGAAGTACCGCACCACTCGATCTTCAGCGTTGTAGTAGGCCGCGTGCAGCACGCCATCGGGATAGACCACCACGGCGGCAGCATGATGCGCCGGAAACCCCATTCGCCAGCCATCCAGCAGCATTCCCCCATCCTTCAGCGGTACCGGCACCGCCGACTCATCGAAGTTGCGCCGGAGCGCCGCGTAATCGTGCCCAAGCAACTGCTTAAGGCCGGGCACCACATCGGAATCCTCGAACGCATCTTCCAGCGAAGGGCCGACGATCACGACGGGACGGGCAAGGACGGGTTGCGCGACCAGCATCACAACTACCAGCACCATCAACTGGCGGAAAGAATTCAAAAATCGCATCAGGGCTTCGTCTGATAAGGGAGCCATCAGTGTCCCTCCCTTACTTCGGCCAATTCCATTCCAATAGTTGGAAAGTGACGGCCAACAGCTACCCACAAAAAAGGGACGGGGCGCTTCGGCCCCGTCCCCGCAAGTACCGCCACCGGAGAAATCGGTCAGCTGCGTCGTGCGCAATACACCGCGCGCGGCGGCAGCCGCAGTTCAGTGCCCTCGACCC
>JAFAFD010000420.1 GCA_023423675.1 Pseudomonadota bacterium
GGCCGGCACTACCGCAGGTGCAGGGCGCAGCCCTGCCAGACCCCCCCTTATACTTCCCGCCGTGAGTACCTTTCCCACTCTGGTAGCGCTGGAAACCCCGCTGCTCGTCGCCTACAGCGGCGGCCTGGACTCGACCGTGCTGCTGCACTGGCTGCAACGCTGCGCCTACGCCAGCGGCACACCGCTGCGCGCCGTGCACGTGCACCACGGCCTGCAGGCCAGCGCCGATGCCTGGGTAGCGCACTGCCAGCAGCAATGCGATGCCTTGGGCATCGAACTCGCCGTGCATCGCGTGCAGGTCGACACCGCTGCCGGCCTCGGCCTGGAAGCAGCGGCACGCCAGTCGCGACGTGCGGCCTTCGCCGCTGAACTGCGGGACGGCGAAACCCTGGCACTGGCCCAGCACCTCGACGACCAGGCCGAAACCTTCCTGCTGCGTGCCCTGCGCAGCTCCGGCATCGATGGCCTGGCGGCGATGGCCGTCGACAGCACTCTGCACGACCACCGCCTGTGGCGGCCGCTGCTGCACACTGCACGCGACGCACTGCGCGACTATGCACAGGCACATGCCCTGCACTGGATCGAAGACCCCAGCAACGCACGCGACGACGCCGACCGCAATTTCCTGCGCCTGCACGTGATGCCGCTGCTGCGCCAGCGCTGGCCGCACACGGCCGCGGCGCTGGCCGGCAGCGCCGATCACTGCGCGCAGACCCGCGCGTTGCTGGATGAGGAAGATGCCGAACTGATCGCCCACCTGGAAGTGGCGCCCCGCGTGTTGTCGCTGGAACTGCTGCGCCAGGTGTCGCTCGCGCGTGGTGCGCGTGTGCTGCGTGCCTGGGTGCGCTCGCATGGCGCCGCACCGCTGCCGGCCACGGTGCTGCGACAACTGCAGCAGGAACTGCTGGAAGCATCCAGCGATCGCCAGGCGCAGGTGCGCTGGCAGGATCACGCCATCCAGCAATGGCGTGGCCACGCCTACCTGTTGCCGGCACACCTGCCCGCCCTGCCCGCGGACTGGCAGGCCGCGTGGGATGGCCGTGCGCCGCTGCCACTGCCCGATGGCGGGCAGCTGCGCCTGCTCGGCGGCGCGGCGTTTGAGCGGCCCGTGCAGGTGCGTGCGCGGCAGGGTGGCGAACGCATCCTGCTGCCCGGCCGCAGCCATTCACATGCGTTGAAGGACTGCCTGCAGCGCGAGCACCTGGCGCCTTGGCGTCGCGCGCAGCTGCCCCTGCTGTTCGACGACAGGCAGCTGCTGGCCGCCGCCGACGTAGTGGTTTCTGCGCCCTTGCAGGCCTGGCTGCAGGCCCACGACGCGCAGTTGCAGTGGCGTCCCGGCGGCTGGTGAATTGACCCCCGCGCGGCGGCCGTCCACACTTGTCGCATGGCCAAGAAGTCCCCCGAAAACGCCTCCCCCGTTGCCCAGTTCGAGCACTCGCTCGAATCGCTGGAACAGCTGGTGGAGCAGATGGAAACCGGCGAGCTGAGCCTGGAAGCTTCGCTCAGTGCTTACGAACGTGGCGTCGGTCTGTACCGGCAGTGCCAGCAGGCGCTGGAGCAGGCCGAACTGCGCGTGCGCCTGCTCAGCGATCCCGCCCAGCCCGAAACCGCAGAACCCTTCGACCCGCCCAGCCATGACGGCTGAAGCGCAGTTCGTCCGCTGGCGCGACCGTATCGAAAGCCAGCTCGACGCCGCCCTGCCCTCGCCGGCCGATGCGCCGCAACGCCTGCACCAGGCAATGCGCTATTCAGTGCTGGGCGGTGGCAAGCGCATGCGCCCGCTGCTGGTGTATGCCAGCGGCCAGCTGTTCGGCGCACCGCTGGACCAGCTCGATGCCGCTGCCATGGCGGTGGAGATGATCCACGCCTATTCGCTGGTGCATGACGACCTGCCGGCGATGGACGATGACGCCCTGCGCCGTGGCAAGCCCACCACTCATATCGCCTTCGACGAGGCCACCGCGATCCTCGCCGGCGATGCCCTGCAGACCCGTGCGTTCGGCCTGCTGGCCGATGCGCCGCTGCCGGCCGCCCTGCGCGTGGCCTGCCTGCAGACCCTGGCCCACGCCTCCGGTGCGTCCGGCATGTGCGGCGGCCAGGCGCTGGATATCGATGCCACCGGCCAGCAGCAGTCGCTGGCCGCACTCACCCGCATGCACGCGTTGAAGACCGGCGCATTGATCCGCGCCGCGGTGCGCATGGGCGCGCTGTGCGGCCACGCGCCCGAGGCGCAGCTGGCCCAGATGGATGACTTCGCCGATGCGCTCGGCCTGGCCTTCCAGGTGCGCGATGACATCCTCGATGTCGAAGCCAGTTCCGAGCAGCTGG
Organism: Pseudomonadota bacterium; assembly: GCA_023423675.1. Lineage (GTDB taxonomy): Bacteria > Pseudomonadota > Gammaproteobacteria > Xanthomonadales > Xanthomonadaceae > Stenotrophomonas. Next base: position 2,329 of record JAFAFD010000420.1, read on the forward strand.
GCAAGACCGCCGGCAAGGACCAGGCGCAGGACAAGAGCACCTTCCCGGCTCTGCTGGGCATGGACGGTGCCAAGGCGCACCTGCGTGAACTGGCAGCGCGCATGCAGTCGGTGCTGGCCGGCCATGGCGAAGAGGCCGACGCACTGCGTGCGCTGGCGACGCTGGCGGTGGAACGCGATCACTGAGCGAATGCGCTGACGCAGCCGCGCGTCGCGCTCGCCGGGCATGGCCCGGCGCTACCGTACGCGCC
>JAFAFD010000434.1 GCA_023423675.1 Pseudomonadota bacterium
CCGCCGAGGCGATCAGGCGCCGGCGTACGGGTGAAAGCAGGTCGGCCCATCCGGCGTCTTCGGCCGCGTCAAAGGGTGGGGCAGGGGTATGCGGCGGCATGGCCAGCGTCCTGGTGGCGGAGCCGCCACGCTCGGCGATGGTGGCCGCGCCGTCCAATAAGCAGCAGGCATCAGGTGATGCCGCGCCGCTGCCACCACGTTGAGTCGTACCCGCGGCCGGGCTAGGGTGGCCGGGCCATGCACCGGACCTTCGCCATGACCGCTGTTGACACCGAGACCGCCCGCCGCCGCGCTGCCTTCCGCCAACTGCACGCCCAGGGCTGCTTCGTGCTGCCCAACCCGTGGGACGTGGGCAGTGCGCGCTATCTGCAGCGGCAGGGGTTCCAGGCGCTGGCCACCACCAGTGCCGGCTGCGCGTGGAGCGAGGGCCGGCCCGATGGTGCCGTTTCGCTGGAAGCCACGCTGGAACATCTGCGCCTGATGGCCGGCGCGACGTCGCTGCCGTTGAACGCGGATTTAGGCGATGGTTTCGGCGCGACGCCGGACGAGGTCGGCGCAGCGGTCACCGCCGCCTTGGATACCGGCATCGCCGCGCTGTCCATTGAAGATGCCAGCGGCGTGGCGGGGGCGCCGCTGCGGCCGCTGGAGGAAGCCGTGCAGCGCCTGGCGGCTGCGCGTGCGGCCATCGACCGTGCTGGCGCCGACGTCCTGCTGGTGGGGCGTGCGGAGAACTTCTTCGTCGGCGTGCCCGATCTGGAAGACACCCTGCAGCGGCTGCGCGCCTATGCCGCGGCCGGTGCCGACGTGTTGTACGCACCGGGCATCACCACGCGCGAGCAGATCACGGCTGTCGTTGCGGCGGCGGGACCGAAGCCGGTGAACCTGCTGGTCGGTGGGCCCACGCCGCTCACCTTGCAGGACATCGCCGCGCTGGGCGTGCGCCGGGTCAGCCTGGGCGGGGCCCTCGCGCGCGCGGCATGGGGCGGGCTGATGCAGGCCACGGATCCGATCCTGCGCGACGGCCGTTTCGATGGCCTGCAGCAGGCCGCCGCAGGCGCGGCACTGAACGACCTGTTCCGCTGAGGCCATGGACAACGTAACCGCCTACGCGGCGCTGGTGAGGGAGATGGAGGCGCTGCGCCAGGCGCCGGGGCTGCTGGCCCGCGCCGACGGTCCGGCGCTTGTACGCGTGCTGGAGCGCGACGAGGGACCGCTGGAGCTGGAGATCCTCGTGCGCTGGCAGGATGCCGGACACACGGCGCTGCGGCTGGAGGGCCACGCGCGGGGCGCCAGCACGTGGAACCACGAGTACCTGCGGGAAACCCTGGTCGTGCCACTGCAGGATCTGGTGTAGATCCACGCCATGCGTGGATGGGGTCGGATCCCTTTGCATGGCAAAGGGCTCTGACCCCGCTGCAGTTCGCCGATGGGGTCGGAGCCACCGCAGTTCAGTAGATCCACGCCATGCGTGGATGGTTGCCCGCGACCGGGGTCAGAGCCCTTCGTTGCACGAAGGGATCCGACCCCGACTGCCCACTGCTTCCTCAGAACCGCGCGGTCAGGCCGACGAAGAACGTACGCGCGCCGCCGTCGTAGTTGTTGCCTTCCTCGATCGTGGACACGTCGCCCAGGTTCTGCACGCCCGCGCGCAGGGTCAGGTTTTCGTTCACGTCATAGCCGGTCACCAGATCCACCGTGGTGTAGGCCTTGGCGAACGTCGCGCTGGTGGAGGACACCAGCTGCTTGCCGATGTGCTGTGCGCTCAGGTTCAGCGACCAGGCATCGGTCACGTCCCAGTTCAACGAGGTGTTGCCGGTGATCTTCGGCACCACCAGAAGGCTGGCGCCGGTGGTGCGGTTCTTCGATTCCAGCATGCGCGTGGCGTTGGTGGTCCAGCTGACACGCTCGTGCAGCGGCACGGTCACGCTGGCTTCGATGCCACGCGTGCGGGCCTTCTGCACGTTCTGCGCCACCGTCCACCAGAAGCCGTTGACGAAGCTGGTGGTCTGGCCGGAGATCTCGCGCAGCGGAACCTGCTGGATCTTGTCGTCGAAGTCGGTCAGGAAGTAGGTCGCCGATGCGGACCAGCCGTTCTTGTCGTAGCCCAGTCCCAGCTCGTAGTTGGTGCTGGTTTCCGGTTCCAGGTTCGGGTTGCCGGCCATGTAGCAGCCGGTGGTGCCATCGGCGCTCACCGAGCGGCTGGTCCAGCCTTCGGCGGTCAGTGCCGTGCAGCCGTTGCCCCCGGACTGGGTCGCTGCACCGGCCGTACCCTGCTTCAGGTTCGGCGCCTTGAAGCCCTGCGACACGCCACCGCGAACGGTCCATGCATCGCCCGGATGCCACACGCCGTAGATGCGCGGGCTGATGTTGTCATCGTAGTTGTCGGTGTTGTCCCAGCGCAGGCCCACGGTCAGCACGAAGCGCTCGTGCAGGGTGATGTGGTCCTCGGCGAACAGCGCCCACGAATCGGCTTCGCTCACCGGACTGATACGGCCGCTGCCGGTCCAGGTCACCGGCACGGTGCCGATCGTGTCCGGGTTCTCCAGCTCCTCGCGCTTCCACTGCGCACCCACGTTGAGGCTCTGCTCGAAGCCCCAGTGGAAGCCGTGGGTAAAGGCGGTGTCGAACACCGTCTCCTTGGAGTGGGTGCCCAGCACGCTGCCCTTGTCCTTGTAGTCGTTCTGCACCAGCGTGCTCTTGGACGTGGTGTTGTCGCCATAGCGGCCGTCATGGCTGACGACGTAGCCGGTCTGCACCAGCTTGGACAGGCCCCAGGCATACACATTGCCGGCACCGGTGTTGCGCTGTTCGCCGCGCGAACCTTCCAGGGTCAGCGCGTGATCGTCGTTGAGACGCCAGTGGAACTGCAGGTTGGCGTTCTGCGCCTTGTTGCCGGGCGTCTGCCGCGCACCGGTGTCGGACTTGTGGTCGGTGACGTTGGCACCGATGCGCACGCCCAGGTTCTCGGTCAGCGGGCCACTGAACAGCGCGCCCATCTGCGTGGTGTCACCGCGCGTGTCCGAGTCGGGCATGCTGTGGTTGAGGGTGACCGAGCCGCCCCAGTGGTCGCTGATCTTGCGGGTGATGATGTTGATCACGCCGCCCATCGCATCCGAGCCATACAGCGAGGACATCGGGCCGCGCACCACTTCGATGCGCTCGATCATGTCCGGCGACAACCAGTTCAGATCCTGCGGACCGAGATCGTCGCGGTAGTTCACGCCGGAGGAATTGCCCTGGCGGCGGCCGTCGATGAGGATCAGCGTGTACTGCTCGGGCAGGCCGCGCAGGCGGATCTTCGACTGCGCACCGGACAGTGCATAACCGCCGGTGACGCCCGGCACGGTGCTCAGCAGCTGGCCGATGCTGGTGACCGGCTTGCGCTCGATCTCCTCGCGGGTGATGACGCTGATGCTGGCCGGCGCATCCTTGATCCACTGCTGGGCGCCGGTGGCGGTAACCACCACGGTGTCCATCTGCTTGGCCGACGAAGCGTCGGCAGCGGCATCAGCGTGGGCGGTGCTGGCCAGCGCAAAACCAATCGCGGCGGTCAGGGCGGCAACGGAACGACGGGATTTCAGAACGGCATGCGACATCGCGCAGTACTCCTGTTGAGGGTCCACTGGCGATGGCTGGGACGTCCGTGTGTGGGGGTTTCAGAATTCCTTAACAATCGTATCACGAATCATTCGCATTTGACCTTTGGTGACATATCGATGTCCGCTTGGGCGGCAGCCCAGGGAGAGCCAGCGCGCCGAAATCAGCGTCCTGCGGGGTGTACTGGTGGATTTTCTGCCGCTAGTTACTATTGGTAACTAATCAATCTGTGGGTCTTTCCCCATGCACAGCCTCATCGTCGTCGCCCATCCCGATTCCGCTTCGCTTACCCATGCCGTTGCCGCGCGCATCGGGCAGTCCATCACCGATGCCGATGCGCGCAACAGCGTGACCCTCGCCGACCTCGCCGCCGAGGGTTTTGATCCCCGCTTCAACGCCGCCGATATCGGCCTGTTCAAGCAGGGCGCGGCGGTGCCGGCCGACGTAGCCGCCGAACATGCGCGGCTGGATGCCGCCGATACGCTGGTGCTGGTCTATCCGCTGTACTGGTGGTCGTTCCCCGCGCTGCTGAAGGGCTGGATCGACCGGGTGTTCA